>NZ_WXWO01000012.1:0-38384 GCF_009904845.1 Vibrio sp. V38_P2S17PM301
GGGTAGAAATATGCAAGCCCCCCAAAAGTCATTTCCCATGCACGAGTTGGCAATAAGTAATAAGATGATTCTGGCCAATTTAGAGTTGAAAAAACACTAATTATAAATCCAAAAAATGTTAAAATAAGCAGGGTTATTCTTATGCCATTTTTAGGAAATAATCTATTTATGAGTATAACTAGTACAGGATAGAGAATATAAAACTGCCATTCTACAGATAATGACCACGTATGTAGAAGCCACTTATCTTTTGGAGTGGAATCAAAATAACCAGAATCTAACCAGTAAATGATATTTGAGAAAAAGCCTAAACTACTATATACGTGAGTTGCTAAGTTTGCATAATCAGTTGGCTTGAGTAATAGAAAATATCCTAAAATTAATGAAAATGCGGTCACAAAAACTAAAGGTGGAAATATCCTTTTAGCTCTGTCTGAATAGAACCCCATTAAACTAAATGACTGATTCTCTAGTCTATTGACAATAATACCAGTCATAAGAAATCCAGAAATGACGAAAAATACATCTACACCTGCAAATCCACCAGGTATCCAATTGAAGTCCAAGTGGAATAAAAGGACAGCAATTACCGCAAGCGCTCTAAGGCCATTTATATCTTTTCTAAAAGTCATATAGTGCTTTATTCGAAATAATGAAAATTCTTAAAGGTTAACTTTAAAGAGTGTTGTAACTGTAACCCACCTTTTAACGGTAACGAATGCCTTTCGGCTGGCTTTCGTCCTGCATAGTTTTGTAGCGTTTGTGCAGCCACATCCATTGTTCTGGTGCGCGTAGGATCAGGGCTTCCACGTACTTGTTCATATACGCGGCGGCGGCGACTTCATCTTTTTGTGGATAGTCTTTTTCAATTGAGGTATCGGCGTAGATCTCATAAAAACCCTGCGCGTTGCGAAAACCCGATCCGGTCACAATCGCACTTTTGCTGGTGTAGGCCAGAATACTGGTGCCGGTGGTGGTGCAAGCGTCTTGTACGGCGAAAAACGGCACAAATACCGACTTGTTGCGGCCATAATCGTGGTCTGGCAAATAGAACAGCAACTCACCTTGGCGCAACACGCGAATCATTTGTTTGACGTCTTTACGGTCAATCAGTTTATTGCCGTTATGAGTGCGGCCCCAATATTGGATAAAGTTGTACGCTGGGTTGTCGTGCGGACGGAATGCGCCGTAACCCGGTATGCCGAGTACACCGAAGGCTCGGGCGGTGATTTCCAGATTGAGTGCGTGCACGCAGCACAACAGCACCCCTTGGCCATTTTGCTGATGCCCGCGCAGCGCACTGGTGTCTTTGTCGATAATACGGCGTTTAAAGCGCCAGGTTGGCCAGAACCAGGTAATGCCTGTTTCGATCAGCGCCATTCCGGTGTTTTTAAAGTTCTCTTCCACCATGGCGGTAATCTCATCGGCGGGTTTATCCGGAAAAGCCAGTTCCAGATTACGGGTCGCCACATGTACCCGTTTTTTGCCATAGCGCATGCCAATAGCGCCGATTTTTCGGCCAATAAACAGCAGGATACGGTAGGGCAGCAGGTTTACGACCAGTGCCAGAAAGCCAAAACCCAGCCACACGCCCCAGTTGCGGGGGTGAAGCAACGCGAGAGAAAACTCAGGTTTGCCGTATTTTTCTTTACTCATAGTCTCTACTGAATTTGTGCACTTAGCAGCGCCCAGTACTCTTCAAAATTCGCGGTCGGTTGATATTTGAAGTCTGAACGGACAAAACGGTTCAGACTGCCCTCGACCTGACCAAGCAACTGGGCGGCCAGAATGGATTCGTCTACCGGGAAGGATTTGCCTTCACGAAGTTTACGTTCACGCAAGATCTGACGCAGCGAGGTTTCGATGCGCTCAAACAGTTGGTTGATGCGATCGCGCAGACGCTCATTTTCAAACATTAGAGCATGCCCCGACAAAATGCGTGTCAGGCCCGGGTTACGTTCGGAAAATGCGAGGATCAACTGCAGTACCAGACGGATTCGGGTCAGGGTATCCTTTTCTTCATCCAGAATGCGGTTGATACGTGACATTAAAGACTCTTCGATGAACTCGATCAAGCCTTCAAACATGCGCGCTTTACTGGGAAAGTGACGATACAGCGCCGCTTCCGACACACCAACTTGTTTGGCCAATTTTGCCGTCGTGATGCGCGATCCGCCATCATTCGACTCCAGCATTTGCGCAAGCGCCTGGAGAATTTCTTCACGACGATTTGATTTTCTTGTGCCGGCCATGTTTTGTCCTTTATATACTACTGATAAACAACTACTAATTATTTTTATAAAGCGGTCAGCCGGGCCGGCCGCTTAACCGTTCGAAGCGTTTTTATCTGAAAACGAATCCTCGATTACGCAGGATTGCCTGTCAGTTGGTGAGCGATGTGCAGCAAAATTGCGTGGGCGAGTGCTTGCTTAGACGCCAGTGGCAGTGCCTCTGAGCCCTCTTTCCACAACACGGTGACGGCGTTGTCATTGCTGTTGAAGCCTTGCCCTTCTAACGAGACGTCATTGGCGCAAATCATATCAAGATTCTTTTTCTCTAATTTGCTACGTGCGTACTTTTCCACGTCCTGTGTTTCCGCCGCAAAACCGACGGTGAACGGGCGATGCTCCGTCATTGCCGCTACTGACGCAACAATGTCCGGATTTTTGACCAGGGTCAGTGTCATCTTGTCGCTGTCGTCGGTCTTTTTGATTTTCTGTTCGGCAACCGTTTGTGCTCGGTAGTCTGCAACCGCTGCGCAGGCAATGAACACCTGATGTGTCTTGGCATGTGTCATGACCGCCTGATGCATCTGCTCGGCGCTGTTGACGTCAACTCGAGTGACGCCAGCGGGCGTTGGCAGTGAGACCGGGCCACTGATAAGGGTCACTTCAGCACCCATCTGCGCGGCGGCCTGCGCCAGGGCATAGCCCATTTTGCCTGAGCTGTGATTGGTGATATAGCGAACCGGATCTAGCGCTTCACGGGTCGGGCCTGCGGTCAGCAGTACGGATTTGCCTGCCAGCGGCTTTGGACCGAAAAAGTCGTTGCAGTGTTCAACCAACTGCATTGGCTCCAGCATGCGACCCGGGCCAACATCACCACAGGCTTGTTCGCCCGCTGCCGGTCCCCAGATCAGCATTCCCCGCTCGGACAGGGTCGCGAGATTCGCCTGCGTGGCCTGATTGCGGTACATCTGTTGGTTCATCGCCGGAGAGACCGCAATAGGGGCATCTGTCGCTAGCACCAGCGTGGTGAGCAAATCGTTGCCCATCCCGGCGGCAATGCGGGCGATCAAATCGGCAGTGGCGGGCGCGAGCAGCACCAAATCGGCCCATTTGGCCAGTTCGATATGGCCCATCGACGCTTCAGCCGCCGGATCGAGCAAGCTGTCGGATACTGGTCGGCCGGAGACCGCTTGCATGGTCAACGGAGTAATAAATTCTTTTGCCGCTTTGGTCATTACGACCTGCACTTGTGCGCCGCGCTCTATCAGTCGTCGGGTTAACTCTGCGCACTTATACGCCGCAATACCGCCACTGATGCCAAGGAGGATTTTCTTTCCTGCGAGTGTTTGCATGTCGCCATCCATACCAATTCGTCAAAACTGGGCCAATCTTATCACAACTCTGACGGAGAGTTAGGTTTCCGCTGACACAGTTGAACTCACAGAATTGGCATCCGGTTCTCCTACGTGGTCAGTGCAACTGAAAAACTTCCGTGTGCTTCACAGACATTCCGAGTTTGCACTGCATGATAGGCGCATAACTCGCTGAAAATAATTGATAATAAGGCAAAATAATGAGAAGTCGGAATAAATTACTGTTACTGACCCTGATCCCTTTGATCGCCATTACGGCCATGGTGACCGCAGTGAATTACTGGAGCGGTATGCGTTCACTAGATGAGGAATTGAGCCGTTACCGCGCTGAGTTGCTGGAGACGCGTAAAGCGGAACTCAAGGCCTATCTGATGATGGGGGTGACGGCGATTAAACCGCTTTACAATGCCGACCAACAGGGGGAAAACCAGGCTCGCGCCAAGACCATTCTGAAAGCGATGCGTTTTGGTGACGATGGCTATTTTTTTGCTTATGACTCGCAGGGCATGAACACTTTACACGCCATTAAACCGCAACTGGAAGGCAAAAACCTGTATGGCCTGAAAGATGAAAATGGTGTGGCCGTGATTGCCGGACTGATCTCGGCGTCCAAGCAGAGCGACGGCTTCCTCAATTTCTCCTGGCACAAACCGACGATCGATGCTCAGGCTCCCAAACTCGGGTACGCCGAATACTTGCCTAAATGGGACTGGGTGCTCGGTACCGGTATTTACATCGACGACATCGATACTCAGGTGGCGGCATTTCGTCACAGTAGTTTGGCGGCATTAAAAGCACAAACGCTGTTTGCGATTGGCCTGTCGGTGGTCGGGCTGCTGCTCACCGGTGTGGTGGTCAGCTTGCTGGTGTCGCGCGGTATTCTCCCTTTGCAGCACATCGCCGCGTCACTGGAAGATGTCGCAGCGGGCGGCGGCGATCTGACTGCGCGCCTGCAGGTTGAGACTCAGGATGAGGTTGGCGATGTCGCCCGGGCGTTTAACCAGTTTATGTATAAGCTGCAACCGCTCATCGCTGATATTCGCACTTCGGCGCAAAGCGTACAAAGCGCGTCACATGATCTCGACGATCAAACCAGCTACGCCAGCCAGCAGATGCAGAATCACTGCCTGGAAACTGACAAAGTGGTCACGGCCGTCACGGAAATGAGCGCGACTGCGCGCGAAGTGGCTGGCAATACTCACGCGACCGCTCAGGCGATTGATTCTGCCAATCAGCAGATAGATGAAGCGCAACGCGAAGTCAGTGATGCGATTGAGGGCATCGGCAAGCTGGTGGATGAGGTCAACCTGACTTCGGATGCGATTCAGGATCTCAGTGCTCAAACCGCCCAGATCACTCAGGTGCTGGACGTGATTGGCGGCATTGCCGAGCAGACCAACCTGCTGGCGTTAAATGCGGCGATTGAAGCCGCGCGAGCGGGTGAGCAGGGACGCGGGTTTGCTGTCGTGGCGGATGAGGTCCGTTCGCTGGCGAGTCGCACTCAGAGCAGCACCCATGAGATTGGTGACATGCTCAAACAACTGCAAAGTGGGGTGGCGCGTGCGGTGACCACCATGAGTGCCAGTCAGCAACGGGGTGAGCAGACCGCTCAGGAATCGGTTCAGATCAAAGAGTCGTTGGCCGGCATTCAGCAGGCGGTACGCACCATTCATGATATGGGCATTCAGACAGCGTCCGCGGCGGAAGAGCAGAGTGTGGTGGCCGAAGACATCAACCAGAATCTGGTGGCCATTCAGCATATCGTCACCCAGTTAAGTGATAATCTGCAACGCTCAGAAGCGATCAGCGCCAGTCTCTCGGCCTCCGGACAAGAGATGGGACAACTGGTCGGGCATTTTAAACTCTGAGTGACTGCTCAGTTACACTCCCCGTCCGCCCGGCGTTGATAAACCCCAAGGGTCGCTTGCGCCCTTTGGGGTTTGCTGTTCTATATACGGGGTTATTGTGCTTGCTGAGTGAACCCATGAGCTTTAAATCCCTTCCCAATGAATCCATGCCACGTGAAAAATTGCTGCGTCGTGGCCCACAGTCACTGTCTGACGCCGAATTGTTAGCGATTTTTCTGCGGACGGGGACGCCGGGCATGAATGTGTTGGCGTTGGCCGATAAGCTGCTGCAGGATTTTGGCTCGCTGCGTCAGCTGTTCTCGGCTACTCAGAACGAATTTTGTCAGCACAAAGGGCTGGGCCAGGCCAAGTATGTCCAGTTGCAGGCCGTACTGGAGATGACCCAGCGTTATCTGGCGGAAACGCTTAAGCGTGGCGGGGCGCTGACCAGCCCGCAGCAGACCCGGATGTATCTTTCCAGTGTCTTGCGCGATCGCCAGCGTGAGGCCTTCTACGTCTTGTTTCTCGACAACCAACATCGAGTGATCAGCGACGAAGTGATGTTTGAAGGTACGTTGGATGCCGCCAACGTTTACCCGCGCGAAGTGGTCAAGCGGGTATTACATCATAACGCTGCTGCGCTGATTGTGGCGCACAACCATCCGTCAGGAGTGGCGGAGCCGAGTCAGGCCGACCGGCGCATTACGCAACGTTTGAGCGATGCGCTGGCTTTGGTCGATGTCAGAATTCTCGATCATTTTGTGATTGGCGATGGTGAAGTGGTGTCGTTTGCCGAGCGTGGTTGGTTGTGAAGCGGTGCGAGCCTCAGATTTGAGGGAGTTAAACCCTCAAATCGGCGCTGTTGCTGTGATATTTTCTGTGTCCGACTGGCGGACAATAGCAAAGCTGCTTTACATACAGAATCGGATTGATTTGGCTTTATAATCAGATTGATATGAGATAATGGCATACAGTTTAGTCGCCAAAAAAGCGTCAGGTTAATCGTGGTTTTTATTCGGCTGGTGCCGAAAGCCGCCTGTGGTGTGTGGAAAGGCCGAAGTTTTTAGTTGTTCACCTGCGAGTTTCTGCTACAATCCCCCGACATTTTTTGAACTATTATCAGCTCTGCTTAAAAAAAGATCACGAAAACCCGTAAAAAGGATCTGTTCGGGTCTTGAGCAATACTAGTCAAGTTAGTATAATGCGCGACCTTTGATAGCCTTGTATGGATTTTCCATAACGGTTTTTAACCTCTAACTTCTGATTGGAAATAGAGAGGTTCGGCCACCAAGGTTGATATCGAGCTGAAACGATTTGGAGAAGACATTCATGTCCCGAGTATGCCAAGTAACTGGTAAGCGTCCAGTAACGGGTAACAACCGTTCACACGCACGAAATGCTACTAAGCGTCGTTTTCTGCCGAACCTACAAACTCATCGTTTCTGGGTAGAGAGCGAAAAACGTTTTGTTAAACTACGTCTGACTGCTAAAGGCATGCGTATCATCGACAAGAAAGGCATCGATGCTGTTCTTGCTGATATCCGTGCTCGTGGCGAAAACGTTTAAGAGGAATTAGGCAATGGCTAAAGGCATTCGTGAGAAAATCCGTCTGGTATCTTCTGCAGGTACTGGTCACTTCTACACAACTGATAAGAACAAACGTAACATGCCAGGCAAATTTGAGATCAAAAAGTTTGATCCAGTAGTTCGCCAGCACGTTATGTACAAAGAAGCGAAAATCAAGTAATTGATTTCGCCTTTGTAACTTCTCTCGTAGAAGTCGCAGTTGAGAAAACCCAGCTTTCGAGCTGGGTTTTTTATTGTCTGCTATTCTGCTTCTTTGGTTCGGAGCACCACTGCGCTGCGCCTTAGCGGCGAAATCATGTATACTTTTTGAGTCTCAAACAACGATAGCGGTGTGCCTGCCTGATGAAACTGACCCGTCGCCAGTGGAACAATGTGCTGATTCTGGCCATTATAGCGTTCATTGCGGTGTTGAATGTGCCGAGCTTGATCCGTACTTATCTGCTGGAACCCCAGTTGGCCCAGCCATCGGCCGCCCCGTTTCTGCTCGACCCTAACCAGGAAGTGGTTGCTATTTATGCCACGCGCTGGTCGCTGGAGAAGAATCAGGGCCGCTGGCGGCTTGATCCGCCTGCGCAAACGGCGCCTGAGGAGTTGGCTCAACGCTGGCTGGCGCTGCAGGGTACGATTGTGGATGAGGCAACTTATCGCTCATTGAGCGCTGGCTTAAGTTCACCGGTCAGTATCGAGGTGTGGTATCGCAATATCGAAGAGCCACAACGTATTACCTGGTATCAGACGGAGCAATTTGCTCTGTTTCAAAACTGGCAACAGCAGTGGATTGCGATTTCGGTTCAGCCAGCCTATCTGTTACCCTGATGGCGTAAACGCCGTTACCCAGTTGAATATCATAGAAAGAAGTACCCATGCCTGAATTACCAGAAGTTGAAGTCAGCCGAATGGGGATCAGCCCGCATCTTATCGGCCAGACGATCCGTTGTTTTACTTTCCGTACTCCTAAGCTGCGTTGGCCGATCCCGCACGAGCTGAAAGCGCTTGAAGGTCAGGTGGTGCGTCAGATCAGCCGCCGGGCGAAGTATCTGCTGATTGAAACGGACGCCGGTTGCGCCATTGTTCACCTTGGTATGTCCGGATCGTTGCGGGTACTGGATGGTGAGTTTGCGCCGAGTAAACACGATCACGTGGATCTGACGCTGACCAATGGCAAAGTACTGCGTTACAACGATCCACGCCGTTTCGGTGCCTGGTTATACAGTGAACCGGGTACTGAGCATCCGGTACTTGGTCACATGGGGCCGGAGCCGCTCAGTGAGGTCTTTACGCCTGAGTATATGCTGGAAAAGGCCGCTAACAAAAAGGTGGCGGTGAAGCAATTCGTTATGGACAACAAAGTGGTGGTCGGCGTCGGCAACATTTACGCCAATGAGTCGTTGTTCAAGGCCGGTATTCATCCGCTGACACCAGCAGGTACACTGACGCTTTCCGACTGGCAGCGCCTGATACCTTTGATCAGGCAGACGCTGGAGACGGCGATCACGCAGGGCGGAACTACTCTGAAAGACTTTGCTCAGGCAGATGGTAAACCGGGCTATTTTGCTCAGGAGTTGCAGGTCTACGGTAAAAAAGGACAACCGTGCTTACGATGTACCACCCCGATTGAAGAGCTGAAAATTGGCCAGCGCAATTCGTTTTTTTGTCCCCGATGCCAGCTAAGAGCGGAAACTCCGAACAAAAAAGGTTAGTATACAAACAGTTGCCCATCAAAAGGATTTGACGGATGAAGTTTTTAGTAACAGGCGCTGCTGGATTTATCGGATCGGCTGTGGTGGAACGTTTGTGCGCTGAAGGCCATGAAGTGATCGGGATCGATAACCTCAATGCTTACTATGATGTGCGTTTGAAAGACGCGCGTTTAGCCCGTGTGGCACACCAGCATTTCACTTTTCTGGAACTGGACGTTGCTGAGCGCGAAGCCATGGCCCGTCTGTTTGCGGACGAAAAATTTGATAAAGTGATTCATCTGGCGGCGCAAGCCGGTGTCCGTTATTCAATTGATAACCCGATGGCTTACGCGGACAGTAATTTAGTGGGTCACCTGACCATTTTGGAAGGCTGTCGACACCATCAAATTCAGCATCTGGTGTACGCTTCCTCCAGTTCGGTATACGGTCTCAATCGTAAAACACCGTTTAATACTTCAGACAGTGTCGACCACCCCGTCTCCCTGTATGCCGCCACTAAAAAGTCCAATGAGTTGATGGCGCACACCTACTCGCATCTGTATGGTATCCCGACCACAGGTCTGCGCTTTTTTACGGTCTATGGTCCCTGGGGGCGTCCGGATATGGCACCGATCAAATTCACTCGGGCGATTCTCAGCGGTGCAGCGATCGATGTGTACAACAACGGTGATATGCTGCGTGACTTTACCTATATCGACGATATTGTGGAAGGTATCATGCGCATCAAAGATGTGGTGCCGCAGCCTGACTCTGGTTGGAGCGTCGAGACGGGGACACCGGCGACCAGTTCCGCGCCTTACCGAGTTTACAATATTGGGCACGGCAGTCCGGTCAAACTGATGGATTACATCCAGGCGTTAGAGTCTGCGCTCGGAGTGCAAGCGCAGAAAAATATGCTCCCGATGCAGCCGGGCGATGTGTACGTCACTTATGCCGACACCGAGGATTTGTTCAAGGCGACTGGTTATCGTCCTCAGGTTGGGGTAGAGCAAGGAGTGAAAGCGTTTGTTGATTGGTACAAACGCTATTATTCCATCGATTAAACAATAGAGGGGAGACCTTTTATTTTTGTATCTTGGTTTTGAGGGCCTCTGCCACGGCGGCCGGAACGAATCCAGCCACTTCTCCGCCGTGAATCGCCACTTCCCGTACGATGGTGGAAGAGATAAAAGCGTATTCTTCTGCTGGGGTAAGAAAGATACTTTCCAACCCGGGTAGCAGGCGTCGGTACATGTTGGTCAGGCCAAATTCATACTCAAAGTCGACCGTGGTTCTCAGACCGCGCACCAACAAGTTGGCTTTTTCATCACGGGCAAAATCAACCAGTAGTCCACTGAAACCTTTAGCACTGACATTGCCAAATTGCTGCGTGGCCTGTCTGGCCAGCTCAACGCGCTCTTCCAGCGTGAACATGGTGTTTTTGGATGGGCTGGCCGCCACCGCGATCACCACTTCATCAAACATGGCTGCCGCGCGTTGGATGATATCCAGATGTCCGTTGGTTAGCGGGTCAAAGGTGCCCGGGTAAATGACTTTATTGGCCATAAGATGCATCAACCTTCTGATAAATGTCCTGATACAGCAGAGCGGTGTGCTCGATGTAAAAATCTTTGAGTTTGTATTGAGCGCCAGTGAGCAGACGCTGGCGTAGCGCTTCGTTCTGACTGAGTTGCACGATTGCCTCTGCCAGTGCTGCGGCGTCACCCGGCTCGATCAAGCGGCCCGAAACACCGTCTTCAATGATATCCGGAATGCCGCCGGCATTGGTTGCGATCACGGGCAGGCCACTGTGCAGACCTTCGAGAATCACTGAGCCGAGGCCTTCAGTATACGAAGGGTGAACCTGCAGATCGGCCGCGCGAAACCAACTGCCCATATTGGATTGCTTGCCCACAAAGCTCAGATTACTCAGCCCGGTTGCCAGGGTTTCCAATGTGGTGCGTTCTTTGCCGTCACCTAATAGGGCGAAATGAATCTCAGGATGGCTTTGTTCCAAGCGGCGAGCCGCTTCAATCGTCACATCAAACCCTTTGTGTGTCAGCATGTTAGCTGCATGAATCACCAAGTATTTATTTTCAAAGCGTTGACGAATACTGGCTGCCTCAGTCTCATCGACCGGATAGCTGACTGGCGAACTCGGGATCTGGTAGGTGGTCAGCACGGGGTATGCTTCACTGATTCGTCGGACTATCTCACGGCTGAGACCGACCACGGCCATGGCACGACGGTATGCCATATTCGCCAGCCACTTCTTCTTCATTTTGTTATCGATGCGACGGGTCACGATGTAAGGGACGCCATGGAGTACATTTTGGAGCAGCGCCCAATAAATGGCTCGCCCTTCATGTACATGGATCAGTCTACAGCCGTCGGTGACGGACCTCGCGTGTGCCTGGAAATAGTTTTTTGCCAGCACCAGTTGACAGTCGAGTTGCCGAATGGCATCGGCAAACGGGCTTTTCGGATTGGCAACGACCGTCAGTTGATAACCCATCTCTATCTGTTGTTTGATCAGCTGTAGGGTTTGATTTTCGCCACCGTGGTAACCGGAGGCCAGATTCACATGGCAGATGTTCATTGCTTGTTGCCTTGTTGTTTGACGTACTCACGCAACCACAAATCGGCGTAGCGGGTAAAGGTGGTATTGGCGCTCAGTACCGCCAACAGAAAACCGTGCTTGCCATCAAGAAAACCACGTTTGATTACGTACATTTTCAGGAAGCGGAACAGTCCGTGCATCACTGCCCCCGCGAGAGAAGAACGTTTGCGACCTTCGCGTTGATCGGCCCACGCCTGCATGTATTGCTGAGTTTTGCGCGTGTATTCGTTCAAACGCTCGTAGGTAAAATGCTTGAGGCGGCCGTTAAGCGACGTCACGCTAAAACCATCAGGGATCATCACACTTTCATGCACCAGAGCATCGTTGTAGTGCGTGTCCTGAGTCCGGTACAAACGTACTACCCAGTCCGGAGACCAACCGGAATGGCGAATTTCTTTTCCAAACGCGGTGGTGAGACGGTTGATTCGATAGAGCGTATCGCCGGAGTGTTGGCTTATTGCGGTTTGAATATCCGTTTTGAGTTCGGGAGTGACGCGTTCGTCGGCGTCCAGCCACAGGATAAAATCCGATTCCACATAGGCTTGCGCGCGTTGTCGCTGAGGGCCAAACCCGGGCCAGTCTGCACTGGTGAAAAACTTATCGGTAAACTGACGCGCGATGGTTTCGGTGTTGTCGGTGCTGCCCGAATCGAGGATCACGATTTCATCGACCCATTCACAAACACTCTCCAGGCAGGCCTGAAGATGACGGGCTTCATTTTTGACGATCAACGTGACCGCTAAGGTTGGTTTACTCACTCGTGTGCCTTTTGATTGTGTTCACTGGCGCGATCCGCGCTCAGCTTGGAATGGTCGATGGTAAGTATAGAGAAATCTTGCACGGCTTTGTCCAGCATGGCGATCACTTGGTCGGACGTGATGCGCTGCATTGCGTGTTTGTCTTTGACTCGGGTACGCCAGTCCAACTCGCTGATCGGCTTGTGGTGTTCGGCTTGAATCGCTTCGTCATAGGCGGAGACAACGTATTCGCGATACTGGTATGGACAGGTACGGTCCGGATTATGATGGGCGTAAAGACCAATCACGGGTGTATTCATGGCATTGGCCATATGGGCCGGGCCGGTATCTGGGGCAATCACCAGATCCGCTCTATCCAGCAGGGCCAACATCTGCTTAATGCTACTTTGACCGACCAAGTTCGTTACGGGCTGGCTGAGTCGCCTTTCCACAGCTGTGGCCAGATCCACTTCCACCTTTGCCGGGCTGCCCGCTAAGGTGATGTGAAAGCCCAGAGTCTGGGCGTGATGGATCACATCGGCATAGCCTTCGGCTGTCCAGTTCTTATACGCTTTGCTGGCCGCCGGTACGATGACCAGATTCTTTTGGTCGGGGCTGAGTGCCTGCTGCGCCCACTGTCTGTCACTCCCCGAGTAGGGGATATGCCACCTTGGAGTCATGTCTGTGACCCCCAGGTGCGTACCGAAAGCGCGTAAACCATCCAGGACATGCGGTGCCTGAGGAGAGGGCACCTTCACATTGGTAAACAGCGTCTGGAAGTCCTGAGCGCGGTTGGCGTCAAAACCAAGCTTATAGCGAGCTTTAATGCCCAATGTGGCGACACTGGCGCGCAAAGCGTACTGCATGTGCAGCAGTGCATCGAACTGCTGTCCTTTCAGTTGATTCCACAGATCACGGTAGGCTCGCCAGCCGCGATTTTTGTCAAACACCACCACGTCGATACCGGGCAGATCGTCAATCAACTGGGCTTCCAGTTTCCCGGTTATCCAGGTAATGGCCGTGGTCGGCCAGGCGCGCTGAATCGCCTGAACGGCTGCAACGGTATTGCACACGTCGCCAATGGCAGACAGGCGCAAGACACAGATAGACTTTGGAGCGGATGAGAACAGGGTCATTCGATATTTCATAGTAGAAAAAGCTAACAGGAATTATGCAGATAGGGTGAGAAAATGTAAAATCCTCTGTCAATATGACCTCGTCGGCGCTCATTTACCGGCTGCAACTGCATAGGCAACGATGTGAAAACACAGCAAAGAAAGAATCAGATGATTTGGTATGACGAACAGTTGTTGTCTGAAGACCCGCATCACTGTTTTGACCCGCAATTTTGGCAAGCTCAAAACAAAATCCTGGGCAGCGCGCAAGGGCGTGGCACTACATGGTTCGTGCAAACCGAAAAGCTGGCTGCGGCGCTGCGGCACTATCGGCGTGGCGGGTTGTTTGGCAAGTTGGTCAACGATCACTACTGGTTCAGTGGCTGGACGTCCACTCGCAGCTATCTTGAGTTTGATTTATTGCAGCGGCTGCGCCAGGCCGGCGTGAACGTGCCGCGTCCGATTGCCGCGCGAGCAGTGCGAACCGGTTTACTTTACCAGGCCGATTTGCTGAGTGAAAAAATTCCCCATGCTCGTGACTTGGTGTCGGTATTGCAAAGACAGCCGCTGGACGAAGCGTTGTATCTGAGCATCGGGCAGATGATTCGGCGTATGCACGACGCGCAGGTTAATCACACTGATCTTAATATCCACAACATTCTGCTTGATGACCAGCAGCAGGTGTGGCTGATCGACTTTGATAAATGTGCCGCTCAGCGCGGTGAACGCTGGAAAGCCGCTAACCTTGAGCGTCTCAAGCGTTCTTTTGTTAAAGAGCAGCAGCGCGCAGGTATCCACTGGCAACCAGCGCAGTGGCAGGCCATCCTTACGGGCTACTCCAGAGACTGAGTCAGTCTCCTCAGCCGTAGCTCTGCCATGATGGCTGAGAGGCGAACTTACGCACTCGGCTGGCTGATTCGCGGCTGTGGGTGGTCAAACCGGGTTGGTGGCTGTTTTGTAAAGGTGGGGTAACTCATGTATATTTTTACTCACCTTTTACCGGCCGCAGGCTGCCTTCACCGGGGCAAAATCCTAAATGAAAATTGCATTAATTCATATGCGTCACGCCAAGTCAGGTGGCACAGAGTTATTCCTTAACCACCTTTCCCGTTATCTGGCTGAGCAGGGTGAAGACGTGACTATTATTTGCCGCTCTCATGTTGAACCTTCTCATCCTGCTATTAAATTTGTCGAGCTGCGCCCGTTTGGACTCGGCAAAGCGCACCGGATGTGGCAGTTTGCCAAGGCGGTAGACAAGCATGTCAAGGCATCGGACTATGATTTTGTGTATGGGCTGGGCAAAACCTGGACACACGATATGCTGCGGATCGGTGGCGGCACGCATTTTCATTTCCTCAAAGCTTCCGGACGTCAGAAACTTCGGTGGAAGGACAAGGTATCGCTGAAAATTGAGCAAAAAGCGATGGCACCGGACGCATACAGACATATCGTGGCAAACTCATACAAAAGTGCCGCCGAGATCAGTGAGGCTTATCAGGTGCCTCGTGATAAGATTTCGGTGATCCACAATTTTGTCGATACCAAACGTTTTGATGCTGAGCGCTATCACGGGCAGGTCAGTCAGTTAAAACAACAGTTAGGGTTGGATTTTTCTCTGCCGACGTTTCTGTTTCTGGGGACCGGGTATGAGCGAAAAGGGCTGAAGAGCGCACTGGAAGCTTTGGCTCGCCTGAACTTTGCAGCCAACTTATTAATTGCTGGACGGGAAAACAGTGAAGGAGAGTACAAACAGTATGCGAAGTCGCTGGGAGTGGAAGCGCAGTGTGCATTTCTCGGAGCGCAGAGCCAGCCTGAACTCTACTTCTCCCTGGCCGATTGCTATCTGTTGCCAGCTCATTATGAACCGTTTGGCTTCACGGTCATTGAGGCTCTGGCCTGTGGGACTCCTGTGATCACAACCGAACAGTGTGGTGCCAAAGAAGTATTGCAGCCGCATGTGTCGACCGTCATATCCGCAGCGACTCAGTTTGATGAACTGGCGGCAGCGATGCAACACTGGGCGAATTACAAAGACGATGAGCATATTCAGCGTCAGTGTCGCGAATTGGCGCTGACACTGGATGTGGATGCCGTGATGGAGAAGAACTACCAGCAGATCCTGTCGGTGTACAACAATAAATGAGTGCTTAATGCAAGATTTTACCCAATGGAAAGTGATTGGCCGGGGGGATGAACGCGTTTGCTTCCAGAATCCGGACGATCCGACCCGATGTATCAAAGTCAGTCGTAAACACAAAGCAAAGCAGAGCCGGCGTGAGATCCGCTATTTGCAGTACCTGTTGAAACGCGGCGTGGCATTCACTCACATTCCAGCGTTTTATCAGGTCATTGAAACCGATGACTATATCGGTATGGAACAAGAGTTGGTGACCAACCCATCGGGCACACCGCCTCTTGATTTGCGTTACTATCTGGAACAACCGCTCAATACGGACCAGCAAGCCGCCTTTTGGCAGGCAATGCAGTCATTAAAAGACTATCTGTTGGAATACAATGTGATTCCATGTGATCTGGTCATGAGCAACATGTTAGTGGTTGAAGATGACAATCAAATTAAAGTCATGATGATTGACGGTTTTGGCGGAGCGGAGCTGATCCCGCTGGCTAACTATATTCGCTACTTCGGTAAACGGAAAATCGAACGCAAGTGGCGCGAGTTTATGGAACGGACTCTCAAACCTCACTTTAAACGGCAACAAACGTCATAACGCTGTTTTATAAAGAGATGATCTATGAACAAATCGAAATGGAGCGTATTGGGCTGGTTTGTCCTGCTTAACGCTATGTTGGCATCGTTGATCGCGGCCCGCTTTTTTGCTTTTTTCCCGACCGAATCATTTACCCCGCTATCCGCGCTGTTTGCGGTACTATCAACACTGGGTCAGATGTCCTTGTTGGTGGCGCTATTCGTGTTGGTGCTGTGGCCGTTATTATTTCTGCCTGAACGAGCCCGCCGTGTAAGCATGGCCATTATCGCGGCGCTGGGGATCAGCGTGTTGTTCATCGACACCATTGTGTTTGCCCAATACCGCTTCCACATTAATTCAGTTGTTGTCGGACTCATTCTGGCGGGTGACATTGTGTCATTCCCGTTGGTTACCTGGCTGATGGCCCTCGGTGGCTTTGTTGCCACATTGTTGATTGAATACACCGCGCTAGCCTATCTGGAAAAACGTCAGCAACATATCCCTGCCAAACTCGGTCGAAAATTGGGCTGGACGTTAGTCAGTGTCTTTGTTCTGGCAAACCTGATTCACGCCTGGGCGGTGGCGAATGCGTATCAGCCGGTCTCGATGGTCAAGCGTTACCTGCCTCTGTATTACCCGCTGACTGCCAATTCATTGATGAAAAAGCTTGGCTGGGTCGATCTGGACGCGATTGAGCAGGAGAAGAGTCTCAAATTGTCGAATAAAGGGGATCTGAATTATCCTCTTAATCCTCTGCAAACCATGCCGTTGACGCGCCCGAAAGACATTATGCTCCTGGTGATCGACTCCTGGCGTTACGATACCTTCAGCCAGGCGGTGTCGCCGACTATCTGGCAACTTGCTCAGCAAGGCGTGACATATCAAAACCACATTTCGACGGGTAACGCGACGCGCACCGGTATCTTTGGTTTGTTTTATGGGATGCCGGGGACATACTGGCACGCGTTTCTGGCTAATCAGCGTTCTCCGGTATTGATTGACCGCTTGCAACAGCTCAATTATCAGATGGGGATATTTACGTCGGCTCAGTTAATTAAGCCGGAGTTCAATCGCACGGTTTTTCGCAATGTTCCCGATCTGCGTATTCGCTCAGAAGGGGACAGTCCGTCGGCAAAAGATCGTAATCTCACCGATGACTGGAAAAACTGGTATCAGAATGTAGATCATGCTAAACCGGCTTTTTCTTTCCTGTTTTATGATGCGCCACACGGGTATGATTTCCCGGCGACCTATCCGCATAAGTTTGAACCAATGCTGGATGAGTTGAATTATCTGGCGTTGAATAACGACACCGATCCGACGCCGTTATTTAATCGTTATAAAACCTCGGTACATTATGTTGATAGTCTGGTCAAAGAAGTCGTGAATACCCTTAAAGCTCAGGACAAACTGGACGATACAGTGATTATCATCACGGGTGATCACGGTCAGGAGCTCAACGACAACAAGCTGAACTTCTGGGGGCACAACAGTAACTTTACCGATCCTCAGGTGAAAGTGCCGTTTATCATTGTGGCGCCAGATGTGAAAAAGCTGGCCAATGCTCAGTATTTAAATGCATTGAGCTCCCACGAGGATGTGGTTCCGACGCTGATGGTGAATTATCTTGGTGTGGCGAACCCTTTGACGGACTATTCGACCGGGGAAGACTTATTTGGTCCGTTTAAACAACGTGGTTGGATCATGTCTTCAAAGTACAGCGGATATGGCATCATTACGCCGGACTCTATTCTGGAAGTGAATACCGCTGGGGGGTACGAATCGCTGGATAAACGCAATCGACCGACTGACAGACCTCTTAATTCAGAACAACTGACGGGTGCGCTTGAGCACATCAGTCGCTATTTGAAGTAACAACTTTTGGCCAACCGAACATATGTGGCCTTGTAAGTAATCAAACGGCTCGCGGAGATGTACAGAGTGTTTTTTAAGAAAAAGAGAAGAAAAGAGCTGGCAAAACAGGCGCTTCTAATCAAAGAGTCACTGCTTGTGCACGAGTATCATCATGCGTCATACCAGCTTAAACCGCTCATACAAAGTGATAAAATCGCTGAACAGCCCGTGGTCGTCAGCCTGACTTCATATTCTAAGCGCATTTACGATGTGTACCTGGTGCTGGAATCAATTGCGCAACAAACCGTGAAGCCGAATCGCGTCATTCTCTGGCTGGCAGAGGATGAATTAACGGCTGATGAGCTGCCAGTCACCTTAAAGCAGCGTCTAGACTTTGGCCTGGAAGTGCGCTTTTGTCCGGATACGCGCAGCTATAAAAAGATCGTGCCGACGCTGGAGCTATGTCCGGAAAGCATCGTCATCACACTGGATGACGATATCATTTATCCTCATGACACCATTGAAAACTTATTACGTGAACATCAAAAATACCCTCAGGCGATTTTGGGTAATCGAGCTCACGAGATAACGTTTGAGAAAGGTAAAGTGCAACCTTATAAGCACTGGACTAAAGAAGTCAGCCAACAAAGTGATCATGTTTTCCTTACAGGGTGTGGCGCGATTTTGTATCCACCAGGTTCATTGTCTCAGGCCGTCACGGATCAATCCTTGTTCATGCAGCTATGCCCTCATGCCGATGATATTTGGTTGTATGTTATGGCCAAATTACAAGGGACGGAGATCCGGAAAGCTCAAGGACGTTGTTTTAAGCATTTTATTCAGATTGCTAATAATCAGGATAATGGTTTGAACAAGCTTAATGTTGACCGTGGGCGAAACGATTCTCAGCTCAAAGCGGTACTTAACCATTTTAATTACAGTCTTCGATAAACAATGAATCACCTTTTTTCCCAGTTCATTCAGAGTGCTTTCTTTGAAAACAAGTGTATTGGCTTGAGAAAGCGGTTTGGTTTTTTAAGCCAAGCTTACAATCGAGCCTTTGACATCAACTTACTGCAACAGGGCACTCGCACAGAAAGCCAGGCGATGGCAATTGAAGAGTCGCACGCGGCGTTACGCCAGTTAAAACTGCCAACCAGCGATTCTGACGTATCGCCATCCTCACAAATGCCGAAGGTGATTTGGCTGTACTGGAATACCCCTATTGAGACTGCTCCCGAAGTTGTACAACTGAGTATTCGTTCCTGGCGAGAACTGAATCCAGGCTATGACGTGAACGTGTTGACAGATAGCAATTTATCAGAGGTGTTGGGCTTTGATTTTAATGCTGCTTTTCGCTTATCGACCATCAGGCTGAGTATGGCGGCAAAGGCCGACATTCTACGACTGTATTTGTTGTCTCGTTTTGGCGGAGTCTGGGCGGATTCGACGACATTTTGTCTCGAGCCTCTCGATAACTGGTTGCCAGATGCGATGGCGCGTCATGCGTTTTTCAGCTTTCGACATAACACCAATCCAACTCGTCCGATCGAGGCTTGGTTTCTTGCCGCGCCTAAGCAATCTCCGGTGACTCGTCATACCCTAAAGCTGTTCCTGGACTATGTGTTCAAACCACGAGAGCGAAGTTTATTTACATCGAATAAACGAAAGATGATGGAGAAAATCGGCGTGACGCGCAATTGCCGGAATACGTTGTATGCGGACACTGTGTATAAAGCGGAACAGGTTGGGTTCATGCCATATTTTACAGTGGGGTATTTTTTTAATGAGGCACTGCGTAAGTTCTACTCCCCTGACATGGTACAGGCATTTTATGACTTACCGAATGCGCATGCGATTCATGAGACTGAACACGAAAAATTCTTGAAATCAGTGGTTTCTAAGCAAACTTATAAAGGGAATTATCAGAATGAGGCCCTGTTTTTAGCTAGGCGAGGGCATCTGATGTCTTTGCTGGATAAGGCAAAGACATCAGGTTGACGGGCATCTACTCCCGAGGCTTCACGTTATTTTTGAGTTTTGGCAATGGGTACGTAAAAAGCCCTGCTAAAACAATGTTTTGTGCGTAAAGTCCCAGCATTTTGGTGTTGTAGGATTCAAATGAGTTGATGATGGCCCAAAATATCAGGAATAAAAACAGAAACACTTGCTGTGGGTACGGCTGATGCTGAATGATGTTTACAATGATGGTTCGGTAGAATAACACCACAAAGAGCAAGCCAAATAAGCCGTAAGCTACCAGAGTCTCTAAGTAGAAATTATGTAAATGACCAAAGCCTAATGTCCAGGGACGGGCTTGAAATTTTTTCGATGTCTGAATGACCTGCTTTACCGAGCCTTTATCTGTGCCGAGCAATGGGCTTTTGACGATCCACTTGCTGGCTTCTACCCAAGAGTTAACTCGAATACCAACGCTGGTCATGGGGATGTTATCCCAATCTCCCTCAGCCACTTTCTCAATAACACCGGACTCAGCAGTGACACGTTGATGAATAAAGCTGATGTGAAATAGAGAGCTACCCAAAACAGCGAGTAAAGCGTAGATCGCTAGCGTGCGCTTATAGTTAAACGAGCGGTAGCAAACCAAAGGTGAAAGCAGTGCAACCACGACGACGGCCAACCAGACCTGGCGACTCTGACTAATGATTGACGCAAACAACGCAAACAGAATGACACTACCACCGATAAAGTATGCCACTGGTTTGTATCGGCTTTTAGGCAGTTGGGTAATGATATAAGTGGTCAGCGCTGCCACCACCACCGACAGCATAGAGGTAAACTGGGCATTGTCCATTGCAAAGTCCACTCGCTGGCCGGAGAGTCCCAGAGCGAAGCTATTGTGCATGAAATTGTGATAACACGCGGTGAATATAAAACTGAGTACCAAAGAGGCGTAAAGCAGTCGCACTCTGTTTTTATGACCATTGACCCAAAATGCAATAAAAACAAATAGAAACAAGGCGGCAAGAAACTTGATTTGTGGGTAAGAGGTAGCTAAATCAGGGATAACCCGCAGTGAATTCATCCAGCTGGCTATTTGCACCGCAAAAGACAGCAGAAATACCCAGAAGATCGTGTTGTTATCTTCTCTTTTCAGAAGTTTTGTAAAAAGTGCTGGCAGACTGCCAATGATAATAAGGTTTTTGAACAGTTCGTTCAGTTCGAAGCGAGGAATCGTCGTTAACGTATACAAAATACAGATAGAGAACATAATGATTTCATATCCTCTGGAATTTACAATATACGTGAGCGACAGCCGAGACAGTTTGGAATCTGACATGGACATTACCGGTTTTCGTCTTGGTGCATGGAATGTGGCATTCCAGTGAATACGTACTTCAATGTGGTTTCAATCGGGCTCGTGCCTGACTGCCATTCAGTATTTGATTTGTTATTACTTAACTTATTAAGCACGGCTTGGCTAAGTTCGTCTTGGTTATTGATAACTGTGACAATATTGTCCATCTTAAGTTCATCAACGATTGCCTGAAAGTTAAAGTAGCTAGGGCCGGTAATGGTTGGTACGTCCATCGCCAGAGGCTCCAGCACATTGTGTCCCCCCACTTTTTCCCCGAGCAAGCTTCCGCCCATAAAACATACATCGGCCGCCCCTAACATGATGAGCAGTTCTCCCATAGTATCGCCAAGGTACACTTGTGTTTGCGAACTGACCGGAGAGCTCTCTGAACGACGGACAACATTGTATGATCTGCTTTTAGCCAGTTCATACACTTTGTCGAACCTTTCCGGGTGTCGGGGAACCAAGATAAGCAGTATATCCGAGTTGTTCTTTATGAGCTGTTGATGGGCGTCCAATACGTACTCGTCTTCTCCTTCATGAGTACTGGCCGCGATCCAAATGGGACGCTCACTGCCCAGGGCTTCCCTCAGTTGTTTTGCGCTCTGGCGAACGGCTGGCGAGATTTGGATATCGAATTTGATAGATCCGGTCACTTTGAGCTTGTCTGCATCAATGCCGAGCTTTTGGAAGCGTACTTTGTCACTGTCATGTTGGCACAGCAGTAACGTCAGATGCTTGCTGATATCGTTAAATAAGGGCTGCACTTTTTGGTAGTTACGGAAAGATTTTTCAGAAAGCCGCGCATTCACCACGATCGTGGGAATGTTGTGTTTGGCTACGGTTGCCAGCGTATTGGGCCACAGCTCAGTCTCGATGATCAAAAGCTTTTGCGGCTTGATTCGGTTTATAAAGCTTTTTACCGCAAAACTAAAGTCCAAAGGCATGTAACGGTGTTCAACCAACGTCCCAAGTTTCGCAATTTGTTCCGCCCCGGTAGAGGTTGTCGTGGTCACAACAATGGCTTGTTCTGGATATTGTGCCTTGAGGGCGTTTATGAGCGGAATCGCGGCAATGCTTTCCCCGACAGAGACGGAATGAATCCAGATAGGGCGACCATTGTGCTGGAGTTTAGGCGTTAAGCCAAAGTGCTCTTTCCATCGAGAGCCGAACTTAGGTTTGTTGGGTTTATGCCGATACAGGCCAAACAGCAATATCGGTGAAATGGCAATCAGTGCCAACGTATATAAAAACCGGATCATGAACTTGTTTTATTCGCGGGTAAGTGCTCAATCACACGCTGTGGTGATAAATCTTTCAAACATTTCAAATGGCCGAGCGGACATTCGCGTTTAAAGCAGGGGCGACATTCAATATTGGTACTGACAATATCGACTTTATCCGAAAGCGGCGGGGTGTAATCGGGCGACGTTGAGCCATAAACGCCGATCACATGGCACCCGACCGCAGCCGCGACGTGCATCAGACCAGAATCATTACTGATGACCGTATCACAAGCTGCGAGCAGGTCGACCGCTTCAATGAGATTGGTGCTCCCCGCCAAATTATGTACTTGGGAATGGTATTTAACCGGCATGCTCTGCTGGATGGCATCACAGATCGGTTGATCTTTGGCTGAGCCAAAGAGCCAAATTTGCTGGCCGTGTTTCGCTGCGTATGCTGCAACCTGAGCGTAATGTTCCACCGGCCATTGTTTTGCTGGTCCGAATTCGGCACCTGGACACAAGCCAATAACCGGGGTTAGTTTGTTTAAACCAAATTTATCTAATGTGGCTTGCTGAACCTCAGCATCGATCGCCAGTTGGGGTTTTGGTAGTGTATTTAACCCACCCAGCGAAGTGGAATCTGTCATCTCTTTTTTGGGGTGCGCCAGTGCGACATAGCGCTCGACCATAAATTGAAAGTCTTTTTTATTTGGACGCAGATCGTTGAGCAAACCGTATCTTAGCTCACCTTTCCAGCCGGTGCGTTTTGGGATGCCTGCAAACCAGGGGATCAAGGCAGATTTCGCCGAATTAGGCAGAATGTAGGCGTGATCATAGTGTTGCTTGGCCAGCTGTTTACCCAGCGCACGGCGCGCTTTCCAATTGAACTCACCGTGACCAACTGGCATCTCTATCGCGTGAGTGACTTCGGGCATGCGCTCCAAAATAGGCTTACACCAACCTGGTGCCAGCACGTCAATTTGCATCTCTGGATAGAGCTCTTTAAGGCGCTTGTACAGTGCCTGTGACATCACCATGTCGCCAACCCAGGAGGGGCCGATAATCAGTGTTTTTTCCATTGCTTCCATCGTTCTCGATACGGTTTCTGGTTTAGCCTGCTTGTTTTTGCTTTTGTTTGGCTAATCGATAGTAATTAACACCATCGGGTTGTGTTTTGAGTAACTTCAAAATCCACATGTATTGTTCTGGATATTGCCCTGCTCGCTGTTCAATAAACGCATTCATCATACGGGCATCTTCAGCTTCGCTGCTGGTCGGGAAATGCTCAAACGCAGGGTGAATATCAACGATGTATTTGTCACTTTTTGCATCAATCATGGCATACACTGGAATAATCACGGCGCGGCTGACCTTCGCCAGTTTGCCCAATCCTGGTAGTGTTGCCTTGGTTGCAGCAAAGAAATCGACAAAGATACTGTGTTCAGGTCCGTGATCCTGATCGGGAAGATAATAACCTAAGTAACCATCCCGGACGGACTTGATAAACGGTTTAACACCGCCACTGCGCTCATACACGCGTCCGCCATACTGCACGCGTTGACGGTGCATTAACCAGTCGAGCACGTCATTGCTCTGCTTTTTGGCCATCGCAGACACGGGCATACCTTTTGAAGCGAGCAAAATCGCTGGAACATCAATCGCCCAGGTGTGTGGCACCAGTAGAATGGCGTTCTGACCGTTGTCTATTTGATTCTTGATGTTCTCTAAGCCGCGGATCTCACATTGTTTATTGAGCCACGTTTTTCCTCGTAATGTGAGGCGGCCGAACCCGGTAAGAAACACGCCAGCGGTGGTGAGAGTTTCCAGTAGAATAGCTTCGCGTTCTTGCTCTGATTTTTCCGGAAAGCACAGCTCCAGATTGACCCAGGCGTTGAGCGTGGTGCCTTTGCGTTTGGAAACCAAGAGCTGGGCAACTCGTGCTGACAGCCAGTAACGTAGTTTGTGAGGCAAAAGCGCCAGTGGAATACACGAGATGACGAGTAACCAGGTTCCCCAATATTTCGGTGACAGAAAGTGCCATTCGAAACGCGGGTGATACGCTAGAGGATCAAAGTCGTTACGTGGAGAAGAAGACATAAAGATCTCGACAGATGGATTAAGGGCGCGAAGAGTAACCTCTGGTTAATTGAGGCTGAGTATAACAGCTTTTTATTTGTGCTTCCTAGCGGACATAAAAACATGCCGACGAGGGCGCCGGCATGTGTGGAGTCTCTGTAGAATGTTAGGCTTAGTCACTACCGAATAAGTCGCGGGTATAGACCTTCTCGGCGACATTACTCAGTTCTTCCGCCATTCGGTTAGAAACGATCACGTCGGCCTCGTGTTTAAACGCCTCCAAGTCGGTGATGACTCGTGAGTTAAAGAAATGGTCGTCTTTCAATACTGGTTCATACACAATCACTTCGACGCCTTTGGCCTTCAGACGCTTCATGATGCCCTGAATGGACGAGGCGCGGAAGTTATCCGAACCGGATTTCATAATCAGGCGATAAATACCCACCACTTTTGGGCTGCGTTTTAAAATCGAGTCAGCGATAAAGTCTTTACGGGTGCGGTTGGCCTCCACAATTGCGCCAATAATGTTATTCGGCACGTCTTCGTAATTGGCCAGAAGCTGCTTGGTGTCTTTTGGCAAACAGTAGCCGCCGTAACCAAAGGAGGGGTTGTTGTAGTGATCGCCAATACGCGGATCAAGACTGACCCCTTCGATAATCTGGCGAGAGCTTAATCCATGAGCTTCGGCATAAGAGTCCAACTCATTGAAGTAAGCGACCCGCATTGCCAGATAAGTGTTGGAAAACAGCTTAACCGCCTCAGCTTCGGTTGAATTGGTAAATAGTACCGGGATATCGAGCTTTTCTGCGCCTTCAACCAACAGCTGAGCAAACTTAGTCGCGCGTTCGCTTTGCTCACCGACAATAATTCGTGAGGGGTAAAGGTTGTCGTACAACGCTTTACCTTCACGCAGGAACTCGGGGGAGAAGAGAATATTATCGCAACCCAGTTCGGCTTTGACTCGCTCGGTGTACCCAACAGGGATAGTCGACTTAATGACCATTACCGCCGTTGGATTGATATTCATTACTTCTTTAATCACCGCTTCTACTGAAGAGGTATTAAAATAGTTCGTTTGAGGATCATAGTCGGTTGGAGTGGCGATGATGACGTAGTCCGCACCTCGGTAGGCTTCTGCTTTATCTAATGTCGCCGTAAAGTTGAGTGACTTATTCGCCAAAAAAACTTCAATCTCACTATCGACGATGGGTGATTGCTTGTGGTTCAGCATGTTCACTTTTTCTTCGATAATGTCGACCGCCACGACTTCGTTATGTTGAGCCAATAGCATGGCGTTGGATAAGCCGACGTAACCTGTCCCTGCAACTGCAATTTTCAAAGTACACTCCAACCAGTAAAATCTTTGTTAGTAAATCATATCGAAAGATAATGGAATCTATATTTCCATTATCTTAATTCTTGTTAATCAGTGACATATATTCAGCCACGCCCTGGGCGACAGTTTTAAACTGGTGCTCGCAGCCCGCCGCCCGCAATTTGCTCAGATCTGCCTGAGTATAGGCTTGGTAAGCGCCCTTCAGGTGTTCAGGGAAAGGGATGGTTTCTACCTGACCTTTGCCATGGAAGGAGATCACCGCCTTCGCAACCTCTTCAAAAGATTCTGCGTTACCTGTGCCTAAATTAAAAATACCCGACACACCATTTTGCATGAACCAAAGATTGACCGAGGCGACATCTCCGACATAGACAAAATCACGTTTAAATTGTTGGCTGCCTTCAAACAACTTCGGATTTTCACCGGCGTTCATTTGGTTGTTGAGGTGAAAAGCGACAGAGGCCATCGAGCCTTTGTGCTGTTCGCGCGGGCCGTACACGTTAAAGTAACGGAAACCTGTAATTTGAGACAAGGTTTCACCGTGTTCTTGAGCATCTTGCCAGATGCGACGGACGTAGTTGTCAAATTGCTGTTTAGAGTAACCATAGACATTTAAGGCGCCTTCGTACTCAGGCTCTTCGATAAAGGTATCCGTCTCACCATAGGTTGCTGCAGATGAAGCATACAAAAATGGAATTTCTCGATCTAGGCAGTAATGCAGCAGCTCTTTGGAATACTCATAGTTATTGAGCATCATGTACTTGCCATCCCACTCAGTTGTCGCTGAGCAGGCACCTTCGTGGAAAATGGCCTCAATCGGACCGAAATCGTCCCCTGCCATGATTTGAGTCAGAAAGTCATCACGGTCCATGTAGTCCGCGATGTCGAGATCCACCAAGTTCTGGAATTTACGACCGTTTTTTAGGTTGTCGACAACCAATATGTCGTTTGTGCCTTGCTCATTGAGCGCTTTTACAATGTTGCTGCCAATCATGCCAGCGCCGCCAGTTACGATGATCATATGAACTCCTTTAGACAAATTTGAACTCAGTCAAGCATACCAGTCCGTATCATATTCGCCATTATACACGTTTTACGATAGACTCTCGCCGTATGTTCGTAAGTCAAATGCACCACTGACGGGAATTAGGATACCTAACCTAAGGGCGGTAGCGTGCCTGATCTTGTTAGTATGATGAGCAAGTAGGTCTCTATGCGATCTACCGTTAGTAACCTACCATTAGAAACGTGGCTGAGTGTCACTAGATTCTTTAAGCCGAGACAAAAATAGGTGGCTCTTTCTTAGAGTAATATTTGACTTTATTCGACGAAGCATTTAAGTGTTTGAATTTTATTAATTTATAGGAAACGTCTCTAGGTCGGAAGCAGTTATGGCTAAGAAAAGAATTTTAACGGTCTTTGGTACACGCCCTGAAGCAATTAAAATGGCACCGTTGGTGCATGCGTTGTCAAAGGATGAACGCTTTGAAGCGAAGTGTTGTGTTACAGCCCAGCATCGCGAAATGCTTGATCAGGTGCTGGATTTATTCGACATTCAGCCTGACTATGATCTGAACTTGATGCAATCAGGGCAGTCTTTGAATGATATTACAGCAAGGATATTACTGGAATTAAAACCTGTACTTCAAGATTTTAGACCAGATATAGTACTAGTTCATGGGGATACTGCAACTACGTTTGCTGCCAGCCTTGTGTCTTATTACGAAAAGGTTTCTGTAGGGCATGTGGAAGCGGGTTTACGAACAGGTAACATATACTCTCCTTGGCCTGAAGAGGCGAACCGAAAATTAACTGGGGCTCTAACTGAGTATCATTTTTCTCCTACTGAAAGTTCTAGAAAAAATTTATTAAAAGAAAACATTAATCCTAAGCATATATATGTAACAGGAAATACAGTGATTGACGCATTGTTGATGGTTAAAGAGAAAATCGACAATGATAATAATCTTGCTAAGGATTTATCTAGTCAGTTCCCAATGTTAGAAGATGAGAAGAAACTAATTTTAGTAACTGGACACCGTAGAGAAAGCTTTGGTGGCGGTTTTGAGCGTATCTGTGAAGCTTTAGCAAGAGTTGCGAAAGATAATGATGATGTACAGATCTTGTATCCCGTGCATTTAAACCCAAATGTAAGAGAACCTGTAAATCGCATACTCTCTGGGATTCACAACGTTCATTTGGTTGAACCTCAACAGTATTTACCATTCATTTATTTAATGAATAAAGCAGATCTTATTTTAACTGATTCCGGTGGTATCCAAGAAGAGGCGCCATCATTAGGAAAGCCTGTACTTGTTATGCGGGATACTACAGAACGTCCAGAAGCAATCGAAGCTGGCACTGTGAAATTAGTTGGTACTGACGTTGATAAAATAGTTACAGCCTTAACTCATTTACTTAAAGACAAGCAAGCATATAAAGATATGAGTTTCGCACATAATCCATATGGTGACGGGAAAGCTTGTCAAAAAATTCTAGATATTTTAGCAAAATAATTTAATAAGTTTAACGAGAAATATATGTCTTTTGAAACAGTTTCAGTTATAGGGTTAGGTTACATAGGTCTACCAACAGCAGCAATGTTTGCATCACGCAAGAAAAAAGTAATAGGTGTAGATGTTAACCAATATGCTGTCGACACGATCAATCAAGGGAAAATTCATATTGTAGAGCCTGAACTTGATATGATCGTAAATGCAGCGGTGAAAGAGGGTTATCTAAAAGCTGTAACGACTCCGGAAGCGGCCGATGCTTTTCTGATTGCTGTCCCAACGCCTTTCCTTCCTCGTAAAGACGGAGAAGTGCCTGCACCAGACCTTTCTTACATTGAAGCTGCGAGTAAAGCGATTGCTCCCGTTTTAAAGAAAGGCGACTTAGTGATTCTAGAGTCAACGTCACCAGTTGGAGCTACCGAGCAAATGGCTGATTGGCTAGCTCAAGCGCGCTCAGATCTTACCTTTCCACAGACTCATGGGGAAAACGCTGACATTAATATTGCGCATTGTCCTGAGCGTGTATTGCCGGGACATGTCGTTCGAGAATTGGTTGAAAACGACCGTGTTATTGGTGGTCTTACACCTAAATGTTCACGACGCTCGGTAGAACTATACCAAACTTTTGTTCAAGGCGAATGTGTTATTACTAATGCTCGCACTGCGGAAATGGCAAAACTGACAGAAAACAGTTCTCGTGATGTACAAATCGCCTTTGCAAATGAGCTTTCAGTAATCTGCGATAAGCTAGATATTAATGTTTGGGAATTGATTGCCTTGGCAAATCGTCACCCACGCGTGAATATCCTTCAGCCTGGCCCAGGGGTTGGTGGTCACTGTATCGCAGTAGATCCTTGGTTTATCGTTTCAAAAACGCCAGCGGAAGCCCAGATTATCCATACGGCACGAAAAGTTAACGATAGCAAACCTAACTGGGTTGTAGATAAAACAAAAATGGCCATTGCAGACTTCTTACAAGAGAATACTGATAAAACTGCAAAAGACATTACAATTGCATGTTATGGCCTAGCTTTTAAACCAGATATCGACGATCTACGTGAAAGCCCAGCCATGCAAATCGTGAAAGAAATTTCTTCTTTACATACTGGTAGTGTGATTGCTGTCGAACCTAACATTAATCAATTACCAAATTCGCTAGAGCAAGTTGAACTTCAGAGTTTTGAACTAGCAAAAGCGAATGCTGATATTCATGTAATGCTTGTTGATCATAAAGAGTTTAAAGCTGAGTCACTAAGTTCACCATATTTAGTAGATACCAAGGGGATTTGGTAATGAACGTCATTTTGCCTTTAATCGGTCGTACCGAAGCCTTATTCACACAAGATATTGAAAATCATGAAGTAGAGCTGTCGCGCATTGTCTCAGAGTCAAGTTTCCTTGTGCTTGGTGGTGCAGGTTCAATTGGCCAAGCTGTAACTAAAGAAATCTTCAAGCGTAATCCTAAGAAGCTGCATGTTGTCGATATTAGTGAAAACAATATGGTAGAGCTTGTTCGAGATATCCGCAGCTCATTTGGTTACATTGATGGTGATTTCCAGACATTTGCTTTGGACATTGGTTCTCTAGAGTACGACGCATTCATAAAAGCCGATGGTAAGTTTGACTATGTATTGAACTTATCTGCGCTCAAGCATGTTAGAAGTGAAAAAGATCCTTATACATTGATGCGTATGATTGATGTAAACGTCTTTAATACAGATAAAACCATTCAGCAGTCTATTGATGCGGGCTCGAAAAAATACTTCTGTGTTTCAACAGATAAAGCCGCAAACCCAGTTAATATGATGGGAGCGTCAAAGCGTATTATGGAGATGTTCTTGATGCGTAAAAGTGAGCAAATGACAATCTCAACTGCTCGCTTTGCAAATGTCGCATTCTCTGATGGATCGCTGCTACACGGATTTAACCAACGCATCCAAAAGCGCCAACCTATCGTGGCGCCAAATGACATCAAACGCTACTTTGTTACGCCTCAAGAGTCGGGTGAACTATGTTTAATGTCTTGTATCTTTGGTGAAAACCGTGACATTTTCTTTCCGAAACTGAGTGAAGCTTTGCACCTTATCTCGTTTGCTGATATTGCAGTTAAGTACTTAGAGCAATTGGGCTATAAGCCTCACTTGTGTGAAACAGAAGAAGAAGCGCGTCAACTAGCACATACGCTTCCAGAGCAGGGTAAGTGGCCATGCTTGTTTACAACGAGTGATACCACTGGCGAGAAAGACTTTGAAGAGTTTTTCACAGACAAAGAAGAGTTGGATATGTCTCGATTTGAAAATCTGGGCATCATCAAAAATGAGCGTCTTTATGAGCAAGAGCTCCTAACTTTGTTTGAAAATAGCATTTCTGAGATGAAAGGTGAGCGAGCTTGGACTAAAGAGCAAATTGTAGAATTGTTCTTTACAATGATTCCTGATTTTGGACACAAAGAAACGGGTAAATACCTCGATAGCAAGATGTGAGTGGAGAAAGCAATGAAGGCTACATCTATTGTTGAATTTGTTAGGGATACCTACAAAACCAACGAGTTTATTCCATTGCACTCTCCAAAGTTCGATGGCAACGAAAAATCTTACGTAATGGAAACGATTGAAAGTACTTTTGTTTCTAGCGTTGGTAAGTTTGTTGATGACTTTGAGCGAAAGATTGAGGCTTATACTGGGACGGCTAAAGCAGTAGCGACAGTTAATGGCACGGCGGCATTACATGCTGCATTGTATATGGCTGATGTTCAAAGAGGCGACCTGGTCATCACGCAAGCTTTGACTTTCGTTGCAACCTGCAATGCTCTATACCATATGGGCGCAGAACCGATTTTTTTGGATGTTTCTCCTGCAAGTTTAGGTCTTTGTCCTAAAGCTGTTGAAGAATTTTTAAATGAGCACGCGGAAGTAACCGAGACTGATTGTATTCATAAAGCAACAGGTAAAAAAATTAAAGCTATTGTACCTATGCACACATTTGGTCATCCAGTAGAGCTGGATGAGTTGGTTGCCATTTGTCTCAAATGGAACATTACTTTAGTTGAAGACGCAGCAGAAAGCCTTGGTTCTTTCTATAAGGGCAAACATACAGGTACTATCGGTGACTTTGGTGCGGTCAGCTTTAATGGTAATAAGATCATTACTACTGGTGGTGGGGGGATGGTTCTATGTAAAACTCAAGAGTTAGGTGCAAGAACTAAGCATGTTACAACAACAGCGAAAATTCCTCATCCTTATGAGTTTTTCCATGATGAGCCTGGCTTTAACTACCGTATGCCGAATTTGAATGCGGCTCTAGGTTGTGCTCAGATGGAAGTCATCGAACAGTATTTGAAGCAAAAGAGAGAACTTGCAGAGTGCTATAGTGAGTTTTTCAAAGGAACTGACTTTAAATTTGTCACTGAGCCAGATTACGCACAGTCAAACTACTGGTTGAATGCAATCATTTGTCCAGACAAGGAAAGCAGAGAAGAGGTTCTTACTAGCACAAATAGTTCAGGTGTTATGACTCGTCCAATTTGGCAACTCATGCATAGATTACCAATGTTTGAGAATGCAATACGTGGCGATCTTGCACATTCTGAATTTATCGAGGCCCACTTGATTAACCTTCCAAGTACCCCAGTGGACATCCAACGCTAAGTAGGTTCATTTATACATGACGCAGACACAGAAAAAGGTCGCGGTTTTTACTGGCACAAGAGCAGAGTATGGTCTGCTCTTTTGGCTTTTAAAGGACATTCAAAGCGATCCAGACCTAACGCTTCAATTGCTTGTTTCTGGTATGCACCTATCGCCAGAGTTTGGTGATACATATAAGCAAATTGAAAAAGACGGCTTCAATATCGATGAAAAAATAGAGATTTTGTTGTCTTCTGATTCGGCTGTAGGAGCAGCGAAAAGTATGGGGTTGGGGGTTTTGGGTTTCGCAGATGCATTATCGCGATTAGCGCCAGACGTTCTTGTCATTCTAGGGGACCGCTTTGAAGCTCTTGCTGCAGCACAAACTGCCATGATACTTCGTATTCCAATTATTCATCTGCATGGCGGAGAGATAACAGAAGGCGCCTACGATGACGCAATTCGTCATGCTATTACCAAATTAAGTTACTTGCATGGCACATCGACAGATGAGTATCGAAATCGAGTCATTCAACTGGGTGAATCGCCAGAGCGTGTAAGAAACATTGGTGCGATTGGTTTAGATCACTTGAACCGAGCGTCCTTTATGACGGTTTCTGAATTAGGTGAATCACTAAATTTTGAGTTAACTGCTCCTTATTTTGTTGTAACTTACCATCCAGTAACCTTAGGTGATGAATCTCCAGAGGAGAGTTTTCAAGCTTTGTTGGATGCCTTGGATGAATACCCTGAGTACCAAGTCATATTGACTTACCCTAATGCGGATGATGGTGGGCGACGAATTATTCCAATGCTCGAAGCTTATGCTGCCAACCACCCTAAAAGAGTGTTAGCTATACCGTCTCTTGGGCAGGTACGTTACTTGAGTTCAGTAAAACATGCGGTGGCAGTCATTGGTAACTCGTCGAGTGGGATTATTGAAGTTCCTGCTTTTAATGTTCCTACTGTGAATATTGGTTCAAGGCAAAAAGGACGTTTAGCAGCTAAAAGTGTTCTAAACGCCAACGCTACAAAAGAGTCAATCAGTAACGCGATCAACCTCGCAATAAGTCGAAAATACAAAGCTGAAGGCGAGATCGTTGTGAATCCTTATGGTCAGGGCGACAGTAGCAAGCAAGTCATCGAGATGATTAAGACGTTACGTTTTGAGCCGTGTAAATCATTCTTTGACGTAAACGTTGAACCTGATTTAAATAAGAAAGTAGAGTGAGACAACCATGACTTTGATTATTGCTGAAGCCGGTGTAAACCATAACGGTCAAGAAGAATTAGCTTTTGCTTTGGTCGATGCCGCTCACAAAGCTGGGGCTGATATTGTAAAGTTCCAAACTTTTAAAGCAAAAAACCTAGTGACAGAAGAGGCTAAACAAGCTGAATATCAAGTCACAAACACTAAAAAACAAGAGTCCCAGTTGGCGATGTTAAGCCGCTTGGAGCTGTCTTATGAGATACATCACGATCTAGTAAAATACTGTAATTCTCTTGGTATTGAGTTTTTGTCAACGGCGTTCGATTTAGAAAGCTTAGATTTCTTGGTGAATGATTTAGGCCTAACACGCTTAAAACTACCTTCTGGAGAGTTAACAAATGCCCCTCTTGTATTAGCACACGCACGTACGGGATGCGATCTTATTGTTTCTACAGGAATGGCGACACTTTCTGAAATAGAAGCAGCATTAGGGGTGATAGCCTTTGGGTACACTGCTGCTCAAGATGAAAAACCTTCAATGTTGGGTTTTCAAGAAGCGTATGCCTCAGAAGCTGGTCAAAAGGCTTTAAAAGAAAAAGTGACAATACTTCACTGCACGACTGAATATCCTGCACCAATGGAAGAGATCAATCTGAGAGCCATGGATACACTTGGTCGAGCATTTGATCTAGCGGCAGGCTATTCAGATCATAGTGAAGGAATAACGATCCCAATTGCAGCGGTGGCGCGTGGCGCAGTATTGATCGAGAAGCATTTTACATTAGATAAAAATATGGAAGGACCGGACCATAAAGCTTCTCTTGAGCCACAAGAACTAGGTGCTATGGTAAAAGCGATTCGTCAAATAGAAGTAGCACTAGGTTCTAGTGTAAAAACGCCCACAGAATCTGAAGTAAAGAACAAAGCGGTTGCTCGAAAAAGCTTAGTGGCGGCAACAGACATTAAAGAAGGGGAAGAGCTAACGGAATTGAATCTAACGATTAAACGCCCTGGTTCTGGTCTGTCGCCTTACCGCTATTGGGAGCTTATTGGTTCTAGAGCGACAAAAGGCTATAAAGCTGGAGAGCTAATCATTGAGTGATCAGCCAATGCTTCCTATTGTAATGATTGGTGGAGGCGGCCATGCCTCTGTTCTTACCGAAATATTACTTACTCAGGGAAGAGAAATTCTTGCAGTTATAAGCCCTGAAGATATAAGTCAACGTCCAGTATTTAGAGGAATGGCACATCTAAAAAATGATGAAGATGTGTTGACATTCAGTAAAGACAAAGTTCTCTTAGTTAATGGTATCGGTATGATGCCAAAATCTGGTTTTAAGCGGAAAATTAATGAGTATTTTCTCTCATTGGGTTATCGGTTTGAGACGGTCATCGCCGATAGTGCATATGTCTCGCCTTTTTCCAAAATAGAAGCAGGAACTCAGATTTTACCTATGGCGATTATTCAGACTGGGGTAACAGTGGGTAGCCATAGTATAATTAATACAGGTGCTCTGGTTGAGCATGATTGTAAAATAGGTGCTTATAACCATATTGCTCCTAAAGCAACGTTGTGTGGTCAAGTAGAGACAAAAGAAAATGTCTATATTGGAGCTGGTTCAACAGTTATCCAAGGAGTATCTATTGGCAGTGGTGCTATCGTGGGTGCCGGTGCTGGTCTCACTCAGTCTTTAGAAGAAAATACCATTGCATACCCTGCAAGAGCAGTAATTAAAACAAATTCTTAGAAAAAAGGTAGGATATGAGTCATTGTTGGCAAAAAACGCTGATATCTGAGTCAAGTACAATCAAGCATGCATTAGAAATCATCAATAGCGAAGCATTGCGTGTTGCTGTCGTTGTTGATCAAGATCAAAAGCTTCTAGGTATGATTACCGATGGTGATATTCGACGTGGATTATTAAATGATCTGGTGTTAACCGACTCTGTTGTCAAGGTGATGAACTCTAAGCCTACTACTGCAGAGCTGGGAGCATCAAAAGAACATCTCGTAGAGTTAATGGACAAAAAGCAAATTCTATCAGTTCCATTACTCGATCAAGACAAGAAAGTCGTCGGCTTGGAAACCCTTCACAGTGCTCTGAGTAAGGACAAATATCAAAACCCTGTATTTATTATGGCTGGTGGGTTTGGTACTCGCTTACGACCACTGACGGATAACTGTCCTAAACCAATGCTAAAAGTTGGTGATAAACCTATTCTAGAAACAGTAATCAAGAGCTTTATAAAAGCGGGCTTCAGCAACTTTTATATTTCAACGCACTATATGCCTGAGCAAATTCACCAACATTTTGGTGATGGTAGTGACTTAGGTGTCAGTATATCATATGTCCACGAAGATACACCGCTTGGTACTGGTGGCGCGCTTGGTTTGCTGCCTGAAGACATGCCAAGAGATCTACCATTGATAATGATCAACGGGGACGTGTTGACCAAAGTAGACTTTCAACGCCTGCTGAACTTTCATCTGGAGAATAATGCAGATGCGACAATGTGTGTTCGAGAGTACGACTATCAGATTCCATATGGCGTGATTAACGGCGATGGTAACCAAATTACCAGCATGATCGAAAAACCGATTCAGCGCTTTTTTGTTAACGCAGGCATCTATGTTGTATCTCCACGAGTGATTCAATCAGTAGAAAAAAATCAAAAAATCGACATGCCTACATTGCTCGAGCAACATATGAAAGAGCGCCAAAAAGTGCTTATGTTCCCAATACATGAGTATTGGCTCGATATTGGTCGTATGGATGATTTCAATCGTGCACAGATGGATATATTGTCTCTGGGGTTAGAGTGATGTTAGATGGTAAGAAAGTGATTGCTGTCATCCCTGCGAGGGGGGGAAGTAAGCGGCTACCGGGAAAAAATATAAAACAGTTAGGTGGCAAACCATTAATAGCATGGTCAATTGAAGCGGCAAAAAAATCAAAGTACATAGACCGAGTTATTATCAGCACGGATTGCGAAGATATTGCGGAAGTTGCACAAAGATATGATGGTGATGTGCCTTTTTTAAGACCGCAAGAGCTTGCTGGTGATACCGCTGGTACCAATGGTGTGATCTTACATGTACTTGATCAAATCGACGAAAGCTTCGGCTATGTTGTACTATTACAGCCAACTTCTCCTCTGAGAAACACAGAGGATATTGATCAGTTACTTGAGTCATTTGATGAGAAGACGGAAGGTGTTGTGTCTGTTTGTCCATGTGAACATAGCCCTCTATGGGCAAACACCTTACCAGAGGACAAGACAATGGGGCACTTTTGCCCAGAGTCTGTCATTGGAAAGCGTTCACAAGACTTGCCTGAATATTATCGTCTAAATGGATCCATTTATGCTTTCAAGGTAGATAGTTTTGTTGAAAATAAAGGGTTCTTCTACTCTGATAAAGTAAAAGCGTATAGTATGCCTATTGAAAGATCAGTCGATATAGATACTATTGTGGATTTTCATATCGCAGAAGTTATGCTCGAGCATATGGATAATTTAAATTAAATATTTTTGAATTAATATATGAGAATAGAATCAACTATAAAGTTACTCGTGGTTGATTAGTTGGAAATTTAAATGCTAATAAAAATAAACAAAACTTTACAGACTGGTCTGAAAAAAGAAATTCAGTTTGATAATAAAGTATTTTATTATCACGTATTTGGCTGCTTATACTTAGAAAATGAAGCTGAAGTCATTAAGGCTATACTTGATAACAATAGAAGTTATTTGGCGAAATTAATTGGCAACTTTACTATTGTTGTTCTAGACTCTACCACCGGAAAAGTAAAAATTGTATCTGATCGTCCGGGTAAACAAAATATATTTTACCATGTAGGTAAAGGTTCACTTACAATTTCAGATGATTTCTGGGAGATAAAAAAAGCTTTATCGTTTGGCGTAGGTGATCTTGATGTAACAGCAATTAAACAACAAATCGTATTTTTTACTGGTTTGAATGAGCGGACTATTATCAAGGGTGTAAAGACCGTACCTGCAGCTACAACCCTAACAATAGAATTGGAAAAAGAATCTGTATTATCGGAAAGATACTGGCAGTTTAGTTATCTTGATAACCAGCTTTCATATGATGATAAGCTTGATTTAATTGATGAAACCTTTACCAACGCACTTGGTACAGTTAAAGCACTTAATCCTAATGAAGCGAGTTTTGCAGTAGGTATCAGTGGTGGGCTTGATTCTCGAATAATTCCTTATTACGCCAAAAAGAATGGAATGCAGATAGAAGGCTTTACTATCGGTTTGGAAAGACCAAGAAAGTTGTTTCTATCTAATGATTTTAATAGCGCAAATAAAATTGCAGAACATTTTGGATTGGAGCGACGTACATTAGAATATAACTCGATACCTCTTAAAACACAACTAGATATGGATTCAAACCTTGCCCCTGAAGTTGGTTCTCAAATTTTTAAGATTGTTGATGTTCACGAGTTAAAATCAAATGTTTTAATTACTGGTGCTAGCGGTTTTGTCATTGGTGCATCTCCACTTTACAGTTCAATTAAACACAGTTCGCTTCTTGACCACACGTTATTGTACCAATCTTTGCTAGGTACAAAGCCAAAAGCAGCCAAAGTAAAGAAGGCAATTAACTCGTTTACCGGTTTGTCTTTAAACTTTAAACCAAAACTGAATATGTCTGGGTTTGGTGATTTCTTTACAAAAAGTGAGTTAGACGAGTGTATTGTTGATATAGAAGCATTTTATGCTAAACTTGGTACTCTCTCTAACTCAGAAAAGTTGATGAACTATGCGATTTTTGGTCTTGGAAGAAATAATGCCAAAGGAGCTTTTGAAAGCTTTTTAGGCCAAAAAGACTCTTACAGTATTTACACTCCATTCTTCTTAGATACTGTCCAGCAATTTAATGAAGACGAATTGCTCAATAGACAATTATTCCAAGAGTTTATTGCTAAGAGATTACCAGAGTTATCTGCAATTCAAGGTCAAGACTTCAAACCTACACTATCTGGTAAACCGAATCCAATAACGACGGTTTCAAGAAAACTATTAGCGATGGGTAACTTCGTTATTAGGGGAAGTGGTGTAATGAATTATGAAAATTGGGTTAAATCTAATGAGTTTAAACAATTGAAGACTCGGTTGGATAGCGATACTAAATCGATTCAAACTGAATTAGGTTTGAGTTTCGACTATGGAGATCATAGAGTTCATCCTGCACTTCAACAAAATATCTTAAAAATGCAAAATATTTTGTCAAAGATATAATGTCATGAATTTTAATAGTATTAAATTACTAACATGTCAGCCAGTAGTAATCTATCTAC
>NZ_WXWO01000061.1:0-37477 GCF_009904845.1 Vibrio sp. V38_P2S17PM301
AACTAAGAATGATCTTATGTCACAGGCTATAGGGGCGGAAAAATTGAAAGCATTTAAAAATACAAAGGTATCATACAAGGCATAGTGAAAAACCCCAAGATAGGACAAATCTCACACCTCAATATTGTTTATAAATCTTTTAACTTTATTAAAAATCACCATGCTATTATCAATGTTAATTTTCTATTTAATCATGGTGTTAGCGAACTCTAATACACGAAAGACAATGAAATATTAGTTAGTACATGATGTCTATTCCGAATCAATCTGATATTTAATCTTGAAAAGCTCCTGATCGCTTTTTAAACCCAGCTTCTGAATAGCACTTTGCTTTTGACGACTGATGGTTTTAACGCTTCGGCTAAACTTAGTCGCGATATCCGTCACCGACATACCCGACATAAAACACCGGATAACTTCAGATTCTTTTGGTGATAATTTCGCGATAGCGATGAGGTCTTCAATTTTATTTTTGTCATGAGTATCGCGCGACACTGGAACCACTTCTGCACGAACAGATGCCAATTCGACTGCCATTTGCTGCTCCAAATAAATACGCCCTCCTGCCACCACTCTGATAGCTTTAATCACTTCTTGTAACGCCTGCTGTTTTCCGATAAAACCGCGGGCGCCCCCCCTCAGAGCCAACCCTACCGTTGCTGTATCAAAATGGGCTGACATCATAAGAATGGCGATCTGAGGAAATCGCACGTTAATGGCACGAATTAAATTAAAGCCGTCACTGTCGCCCGGCTGCAACTCATAATCCAATAACAAAACATCTATCGGCTCCCGACGGAGTGCCATGAGGAGACTTTTACTATCGCAGAAACTCCCAATTAACTTCATATCGGCTTCGTTTTCTAAGCGTGCTGACACGCCTTCTCGAACGACAGCATGATCATCCAACAGCATGATTTTAATTTCATTAAAAGACACAGTATTCCCCTAAATGGATGCAGCAGAAACCTTGATTCACTGACCAACTTTGACTTATTAACAATAGACAATGTTCTTATTGTTGATACCGAATGGTCTGAAATGCCATGATAATGTTCAAAATATCAACAGATAAAAATGAGAATACTCTCAAACCCGTCCTTCGCTCTATGAATTACATTTAAGAAAAGCGTCGATCATCTCCAGGTAGGGTCAATGAATCACATCCGATATTTTGTTTTGTTAGCATCTATGGTTTTAGTAGATTTTTTTCCTTCCGCGCATGCTCAATCAAGCTATTCACCAGAAGAGCTAGCCTGGATAAAAGCTAACCCCGAAGTGACCTACTCAATTGATGAATACTGGCCAGTGGAATACTTAAAGGAAGGACAACATAAAGGGTTAACCAGAGACTTTATTGATGAAATTGCCAAACAAACTGGCCTCAAATTCAAATTAATCCAGTCATCAAACTGGAATGATACTCTATTGAAACTTGAGGAGGGCACGTTGCACATGTCTACCGTCGCCTCTCCCAGACTGAAAAAATCCATTCGTGACAAAGTACTGCTCTCCCACCCCTATATTTTTTCAGATGCCATCATAGTGACCCGTTCGGATACTCCGATGTTGTTTGATATCAATACCCTGGCCAGCAAAAAGGTGGCGGTCAAAGGAGGTGGAGGATATGAGTCCTACTTGAGACAACATTATCCGACACTGGAACTGATGCTAATCAACGATCCTAGAGAAGCTTTGGAAGCTCTTTTTCATGGCGCAGTTTTCGCTGTTGTCGGCGCTGATATTGCTCTCAGACCAATAATTTACAGAAAATATTATGGCACGCTCAACATAGCTGGCACGATTGCCGACATGTATTCTGTGGTTAAAATGCCCATTTCTCCCAAATATCCTCTCTTACACTCAATCATCAATAAGTCTCTGGAAAACATGACATCTTTAAAAAATGGGGAGATTTACCTTAAGTGGATTAAGGAGGTGCACATTGGACGGCCGGCTTGGCAGGCTGTATTGAAATATTACGCGTCCGAGATCATCGTGTTCACGCTCGCACTGCTGGTTATCATTGCGCTATACTGGAGAGCGAAACGTGCAGAAGTTCGAGCGGTCGCCAGCGAGGCTGAAAAATCACAATTTTTGGCCGTGATGTCTCACGAAATACGGACTCCAATGAATGCGATATTGGCCACTGTCGATTTACTCCTTAGAACACCACAATCCACCCGACAAAAAGAATTAACCCAACTGGCTAAATCCTCAGCAACGAACTTGATAGAACTTTTGAATGATGTGTTGGACGTATCGAAGCTAGAAACAGATAAATTACAGTTGTCACCGGAGCCAACGGACATTAATGAACTGGCAACCAGTGTCTCGGACGTTCACCGCCTGGCTGCCGATAAAAAAGGAGTCCGACTTCAGCTCTTCACTCAGGATTTAGCTGATGTCCGAGTACATGTCGATCCACTCCGTCTTAGACAAATCCTCACTAACCTTCTCTCTAACGCAGTCAAATTCACTGAGCAAGGCAGCATTGTACTCAAGATCCAGTTGTCGAATATTTCTGCCGAAAATAACAAGGCCACATTGGCGATCTCCATCAAAGACTCAGGTATCGGTATCGCATCAGAGAAACAAGAACGTATCTTCGATGCGTACCAGCAAGCCGATTATTCTGTCGCCAATAAATATGGTGGTACAGGTTTAGGACTCAATATTTGCAGGGAATTGGTCACGCTGATGGATGGCTCTATTAACCTAAATAGTCAACTGGGTGTCGGCACTACCATATCAATCGCGTTACCTGTCAAGTTAGACACAAAAGAACAAGCGAGCTCTTCCCAAACCGTCCTCAATACAATCACTCCACGTTTTAATGAATCGCCAGCAAAAATCCTGGTTGTTGAAGACCTGGCTGTCAACCGACAGCTTATTGAAGAGCAGTTGCGTGAACTGGGCCAACTATGCTCGTTTGCGCAAGATGGACATGCAGCCCTAACACAGCTCAAAGCAAATCAACATTTTGATTTAATTCTCATGGACTGCAATTTACCCGGTATGGATGGCTACCAAGTTACAGAACACATACGTCATTTTGAGCGAGAACAAGGGTTAACACAAACTCCAGTCATTGCTATATCAGCCGCCACTAGTGAACAACACAAACTAAAATGCATCGAATCTGGTATGGACGGTGTTCTGACCAAACCAGTCACGTTAGATGACTTACAAACCATCCTTGATTTATGGTTAGAGGAACCAGAACCAAACTCCAGTCAGTTGGCAGAGGTTAAAAACTATCATTCGCTAGAAGAGTTATATTGGAACACCTGCCAAGACGATCTGGCAAAACTTCGCCGTGCGATAGAAAAAAGTGAATGGATCGATATCAGACACTTCGTTCACCGCTTAAAAGGCGGCGCCCTGACGGTCGGGCTCGATAAGCTTGCGGAACCCGCAAGAAAACTTGAAGAAAGCCTGATGGCCGGAGAGCACTGGTCCATCGAACAACTGCTCTCCTGGCTGGAAAATTATCGGCAACAACTCGAGCGATGGAACACCGCTCGACAAATGCCCGACTAAAGCGACAATTATATCGGTAAGTACGGAAGACCACGCTCACTTACCGACATTTACACGCCTCCACTGCGATGGTATTTCCGACTGCGCAAACGATTCAAGCAGCGATCGCTGATCGCGTTCAACCAGTCGGAAAACGAACGCGATTTGCTCTGATGTAGCCACTTCAAAGCCACTTGCCGTTCCAGTACGCCCAACACCCGTCGCTCTTCATCCAGAACTGGCAACAAGGGCCAGGGACACTGGCGCAACACGTTCGCCGCACGTGATGGTGCCTCGGTCGTATATACGTAGTGATTTGCTCCCTCTATCAGTGCCCGAATCGGCAACATAGGATCAGCCACAGCCAGACTCTGCAAAGGGATCAGACCGAGGTACTCTCCGCTGTCGGAAATAACGACGATTGATTCAATCACCAGATTGGCATGCGCGATCAAGCGAAGACGATTGATGACCCGATACACTTTCAACTCATCCTCAACACAAAAACAGTCTGTGTTGATGTAAGGCTGGATCCGATTAAAGCCGTGCGCTCTGAAGAGAGGACGGCGGTCATTTTGTACAATGTGTGTAATTTTCATAACTCTCATCCAAGTACTGCTTTGGACAGAGAAACCTAGTTGCGTATACGTAACAGCATTATGAGAGTCAGTAACAACGTTAGAACGTCATACCCACTGAACACGGGCACTCTTACGTAAGGCGCAGAATCAACATACCGTTGTTTTGTCGTTTGTTCTTTAAAGCGCTCGCTGGTATCGCCAGTAAGCGGATACTCTGGTGCCAGTCAGTGAACTTCAAAGAAGTATGCACGGAAAATTCGAAGGAAGGATGAGAACGGAGATTCTGCATCTGCCACAAGTTTGGTCTTCAGGCAAATGCAAAAACGGCAACTGCCTGACTAACCAGAAACCCATTGGCATTTTCGACATTTCGAAAAAACCATATTCATTATTCGACTACTCGACGAGTCCATAGGCTTCTGTTGTTCCTCAAAAAAATGAATTTAAATTGAATTGCTCTGTGAGCGAACTGGATGCTATTCCCAGCGCAATCAAAAGTCAATCGTATAGTTTTCATTCAACGTCAATTTGACATCCCAATGACAGAGCAAGCACTGAGCCACAGCATAAACTCCCGTCTCTCGCCTTTTTTCGGACGAACTTTCAGCGCGACAACTCAAACTGGATTTATTCTCCTTCAAATTTTTCGAACGAGTACGTCAATGTCGTCCCATTACCTTACGGAAGAAATGCACCTAAACTTGATATCAAGCATTAAGGGGAGGTCGCTCCCTGAATCAAACAAACCTTCAAATTTATTGAGGAAAGAATGATGAAAGCACTATTAAAAAAAATCAACGCGTCTCAAGCAGGTTACAGCCCACTGGCGCTGCGCGTGCCAATCGGTATCATCCTGATGGCTCACGGTTCACAAAAACTGTTTGGCTGGTTTGGGGGCTATGGCCTGGAAGGCACCGGACAGTGGATGGCATCCATTGGTCTTGAACCTGGTGTGCTTATGGCTTTCATGGCGGGTAGCGCTGAATTTTTTGGTGGTCTGTTCCTGCTACTTGGCTTATTGACTCGTCCAGCCGCCGTCGTGACTGCGTTTACTTTGATTGTGGCGATTTTCTCTGTCCACATCGACAACGGCTTATTTATGTCTAACAACGGTTACGAATTTGGTCTGGCCTTGCTTGCCGCCACCGTTTCTCTGGCAATTTCAGGCTCAGGCAAACTGGCACTGGATAACGTTCTGAGCCAAAAATTAGTGTAACCGGCCGCTTGTGAGCGTTTCCCCCCTGGAGAGCAGAATATGATTACTGTACGACATGCAAACGATCGTGGCCGGGCTAACTTTGGTTGGCTCGATAGCCGACACACGTTTTCTTTTGGCAATTATTACGATCCACAGCACATGGGGTTCTCTGCGCTGCGTGTCATCAATGACGATGTCGTGCAGCCCGGCGCGGGGTTCGATACTCACGGGCACCGCGATATGGAAATCATCAGCTACGTGCTTGACGGCGTTATTAAGCACCAGGACAGTGAAGGTAACATTCAGTCACTGCCCGCGGGTGAATTCCAGTTGATGTCTGCAGGTCGAGGTATTCTTCATAGCGAATTCAACGGCTCAGACAGCGGTACCCTGCGCTTTTTGCAAATCTGGATTCAACCAGACAGCTTTGGTAATCCACCGGGTTATCAGCAAAAAGATTTTGGCCAGCAACCTGGATTAACTGCCATCGCCACACCAGATGGAGCAGATGGTACGTTGCAAATCAAACAAGACGCCAGCTTGTATCAGCTTATCTTGACACCGGGCGCAACGTTTGTCTTTGAAACCTTATCAGAACGCAACACATATGTTCACCAAGTGGATGGCGTGATGCAAGCCAACAGCACTGCTTTGCATAGCGGTGACGGCGCCAAAATTGAGGCCGTTAATGAGGTAACGTTCGCTAACCCGACCAACGAGACCGTCAAAGCGCTGATTTTTGATCTCCCTTAACCTACCTATCAAGGCTCCAACGAGAGCCTTGTTTTACTTCTCTGCTGACAAAACGCGCAATGCGAACGTTCTTATTTCAATTTTCGGTAAATCCGTAAAAATGAGACATACATCTCACTACGAGTGACGTAAAATGCGAATCACACTCAGTCCAAAAGGAAATATAGAATGAATAAAGCGCTTTTTGTGCTGGCAGGCTGCCTTGCAATGACGGCTTGTCAATCCACCGGGTCTCAACCAACGTCACAAAGCCTTCTGCCATCCACCCCTCTGACCAAATCCGTTGCAGGAAACCTGGCTGAGCAGCTCAATATCACGCCAACTCAGGCGGCAACCGGAGCCGGTGCTCTGCTCTCTTACGCACAAAACGCCCTGTCACCGGAAAACAGCCAAGAGCTGTCATCCATGACGGGAGGTCTGAGTTCTCTGGATCTTTCTTCGCTGACCAATACACTCAATAACATGGAAAGTGTTAAAAGCGCATTCTCGGCGGTGGGTCTGAGCCCTGAAATGGTCACGCAGTTTACCCCCATCATTCTGAAAGCCCTGCAATCCCAAGGGGCAAGCTCGTCACTATTAAGTGGTTTGAGTGCTTTGTGGTCGTAAAAGCGGCCAATACGAATAAGGCTCCTAACAAGGAGCCTTATTAATACATATCGTGTCAGCCTTAATCGGCAACAAGCTCTCCGGCCTGCTGCATGCTGTAGCTGCTGAGCGGATCGATGCTTTTCACCAACTCTTCCACCTGACTGATCGCTTCAACGGAAGAGCTATTCTTGCGGTAGCTGAGATAGATCGGGCGCTGCCAGTCTCGAACCCCTTGAACTTTGTGTAGCTGCCCAGAGTTAATGAACGGCTCCACCAGTGAGGCGGGCAGATAGGCACTGCCACCTTTCTCGAGGATAAAGTCCAGCGCGATACGCGCTGTTGAGGTCCTCAGATAAGGGGCCGGTGCTTTAGGGTGACGCTCTGCGTGTTCAGACGCAAAACGCGTTCCCCAGTCCACGTACACGTACTGGCTGTCAAAGACCGTTTCGACAGACTCTTGCTCCGTAGACACCATCAGCAGCACCATATCAGCCACTTTCTTGCACGACAGCTCTTCCGCCTTGATCTGATCAAAAGCAAAAGCCATATCCAGCGTGCGCTCGAGTAACTGGCGATTGAGCTGCTCACGCCCCATTACTTCAGCCATAAAACCGTAGCCGCTTAACGCATCTGTCACCACGCTCAAACAGTTTTGTAAGTAGGCGTCCCACACGTTTGGCGTCCCGCCCATGGTCAATTGCAGCGCTTTACCACTTTCGAGGGAAAGCTCCAGCTTGGCTTGTTGTAATGTCGAGACCATCACTTCTGCGTAGCTGATCAGACGCTCACCGGCAGACGTCAGTTTGATGTTATTTCTGTCACGAATAAACAGCTGTGTATCAAAGTAACTTTCCAGTTGTTTGATGCGTGCACTGACCGCAGCCTGAGTGATAAAAAGATTCTCTGCTGCACGCCCAAAGTGCTTGGCTTTAGCGACCTCAAGAAAGGTCCGGAAGACTTTTACGTCCATAAATCTACCCTTGGTTATTCCGCATCCAGACTAACAATATAAATTTATTGTATCGATAAAAAGTTTTTGTTTTTCTTTTTCAATGTTTACGCCTAACTTTCGCCGTGAGTCATTACTACTGGTTATAGAGGCTTTTGACATGTCTGACATCGAATTCCGTCAAGGCAAAAAACGTTTTTATGACAATGCTAAGTTCCCACGAGGCTTTGCAAAGTCCGGTGATTTTACTCTTGCAGAAGAGGAAATCCTAACTTTTTATGGGGATACCCTGCTGGGTTTGGAAACTGGTGAAATTGAGCCAGAAAATGCCGAGGAAAAGCACTTTCTGAAAGTGCTGGAAAATCCTGGTAAAGCCAAATCCAAACTGGAACGCACCTGGTTAAAATACATTCAGCTGGCGCGTGGTCGTAAGCGTTTTCACACTCTCAATGGTCGTAACAAACCGGATGCAAGTGATGACTACGCAGAGGACTCTGCGTTGGCTGAAGAAGACTGATTTCAGGCCACCAGCCTGGCAGTTGACAGGAATCTTTCTCCCAAAGCCCTGGTACCGGAATCAGGTACAGGGCTTTGTTTTCGATTAAGACAAGGATGTCTGGTTATTTGGCCAACATAGCCACTTTTTTCAGGAAACTGTCACGCAGATGTTCCTGATCGTATTCAAGGTGGTAGGTATTGTGAAAACCTACTTTCAACTCCACACCATTTCCCCGCATATAGACGTTGTAACCGTCATAATCCGAAAACGCTTCGATACCCTCATACATTTTGCCGAATTCAGTGGGCGTCCCTCTGGACATCACAGTTTCGTAGGCTTGCAATACTTTGGTGGGATCCAGTTCGTTTTTCATCACCTTACTCCTTATCAGCCTGATTGAGGTGTCTATTTCACTCATATCTAATGATATAAGCTGTTATCTTAAGTATGGAAAACTTGTGACAAGTATGCCAATCAATCACTTTGAGGCACATCAAACACTGGCTTAATTCAGGTCATAAATTTATAACCTTGATTCACTAAGCTTGGTTGATACTTCCCTCTTTTAACCAGGCAAAAACACGCTAAAAACATGAAGCTCTTCAATTTTCACCCCACCACTCGCGCTAATCAGCTAAAATTTGACCAAAAACAATAGCCGTGCCGACCAACTTATTTTATAATGCAAATTAATTAATCAGGACACGTGATTTCCAAGACTAGGGGCAATAACATGAGACTTATTCCGTTAAGCAAAGCAGCGCAAGTAGGTAAATGGGCAGCCGCTCACATCGCTAAGCGTATCAACAATTTCAACCCAACCGCCGAGCGTCCTTTCGTTCTGGGTCTGCCTACCGGAGGAACCCCTCTGGCCACCTACAAAGCTCTGATCGAGCTCTACCAAGCCGGCGAAGTCAGCTTCAAGCACGTTGTGACATTTAACATGGATGAGTACGTGGGCATTCCGGCGGATCACCCAGAATCATACCGCTCTTTCATGTACAACAACTTCTTCAACCACGTTGATATCCAGGAAGAGAACATCAACCTGCTAAATGGTAATGCTGAAGATCACGAAGTCGAATGCAAACGCTACGAAGACAAAATTAAGGCTTACGGCAGAATTAATCTGTTCATGGGTGGTGTGGGTAACGACGGCCATATCGCATTCAATGAGCCAGCATCATCACTGTCCTCTCGGACTCGTATCAAGACATTGACCGAAGATACTCGTATCGCGAACTCCCGCTTCTTCGATGGCGATATCAGTCAGGTGCCAAAATACGCATTAACCATTGGTGTCGGTACACTGCTGGATGCTGAAGAAATCATGATTCTGGTGACTGGCCATAACAAAGCACAAGCGCTGGAAGCCGCTGTCGAAGGTTGTGTCAACCACCTGTGGACCGTTTCAGCGCTGCAACTGCATCCTAAAGCCGTCATCGTGTGTGATGAACCCGCGACTCAAGAGCTGAAAGTGAAAACCGTCAAATACTTCACTGAACTGGAAGCGGAAAACATTAAGGGTTTTTGATCGCGGTTGCGATTCCCTTTGAGATGATTAGCCACGCATTTGCGTGGCTTTTTTGTCTCTGTTTAAAGCGGTGTGATATTCAGCTGTTCAATAAGTAACACTTAACGAAACTATAAAATTATCATTAAAAGACAAAGAGTTACGAATTCTGTGGATAATGTGAAACCAACACATCATAAAAATGAATATTACATCAGAGAAATGCAAATAGTTTGATATTGATTCCTTTTTCGAAAAACCACACTAATTTAACATATTTATAACTTTTGATTTCGTCAACAATGGGGAGGTTTACTCAACACAAGGAGTCACAAATGCAAGTAAGCATGACAACAAAAAGAACGCTTCTCGCGACCGTCATCAGCTCAACCATGCTCACAGGTTGTTACTGGGACGATCCGAAGAAAGCGGCGGGTTACGTCAGTAGCAAAATTGAACGTGAAGAGGTGGTGGATCATTTGGTCGAGCTGGAAGCTCGTGCATCCAAAACCACAGATGGCAGTTCGGTAACACGTGCAGCCGGCTCTGACGGTTATCAACACTCCGTCGACTACATTATCGAAGTCATGAAAGATCATGGCTACAAAGTCACAACGCAAGAATTCGATTTCCGTGCCTGGGAAGAGTTGAGCGGTACTCAGCTTAACGTTGATGGCGTTGACCTTATCAGCACTCGTGAAGCAGACGAAGGTGTTGAACCGGATTACGCGGTGATGTCTTACTCTGGTGGCTCGGACGGTGAACTGAGCGGTGAATTAGCGTTCGTCACGCCTGACTTTGCGTTCTCCGATCCAAACTACGACGACACCGACGGCTGTGAAGCGAGCGATTTCGACGGCAAAGATGTTGCTGGCAAAATTGCCGTCATTCAGCGGGGTGGCTGTAGCTTCAGCGCGAAAGTGGTTAATGCTGAAAGTGCTGGTGCCAAAGCAGTGATCGTATTCAACCAGGGTAACGATGAAGGCCGTAAATCAGTCGTCAACGGTACACTGGGCAGCGATACCACCGCCTCGATTCCTGCTTTCGGTGCGCGCTACGATCTGGGTAAACAGTGGTTTGATCTGAGCGAGGCTCAAACCATTCCTGCGACTTTGAATGTGAACATTCAAGATGAAATGGTCGTTACTCAGAACGTACTGGCAGAAACGAAGGGCGGCAACCCGAACCAAGTCGTTATGTTGGGGGCCCACCTTGACTCCGTTCCTGAAGGTCCGGGTATCAATGACAATGGCTCTGGTACCGCAGGTCTGCTGGAATACGCTGTTACTCTGGCCAACACCAAAGCTCCGGTGAAAAACAAAGTTCGCTTTGCTTGGTGGGCAGCAGAAGAAGCGGGTCTGGTTGGCTCTGAACACTACACCAGTGAGCTGTTTGGCCCGATTTACGAGCAAGCACAGCAAGAGATTCTGGACGAACTCGGCCTGGAAGACCCAAGCCAGCTGACCGAAGAGCAGCTTGAACTGGTTGACGCGCGTTACAACAAGCTCAACAAAGTGAAGATGTACCTCAACTTCGACATGATCGGTTCACCAAACTACATCTTCGGCGTGATGGATGGCGACTTGTCCGACACCAAAGATAGCCCGGACAACGCCTACACTGGAGACTTCAAACCACCGTTTGGTACGTCTGACATCGAAGCAACCTTTAATGAGTTCTTCTCTGCGAAGTCAGAATCAACCGTTCCTCAAGCGCTGTCAAAACGCTCAGACTACGCTGGCTTTGCTGACTGGGGTGTGGCATTCGGCGGCTTGTTTACTGGTGCCGAGAAAGTCAAAACTGCTGAAGAAGTGGATCAGTTCGGTGGCGAAATCGACGTTGCGTACGACAAGTGTTACCACCAGGCTTGTGATGATCTGAACAACATCAGCCAGAAAGCACTGTATGTCAACACTCAGGCACTGGCCTATGTGACCACTTACTACGCTTTCAGTAAGCCTCTGTTCCCGGCTGAAGAAGAGCAGACCAAAGCCAAAGTAGCTCCTCGTGCCCTGAGTGTGGCTGCGCCAGTGAAGAAACTGCGCATCGGTGAGAAGCTAAAAGCCGCTCACAGTCATTCAGATCACGGCCACTTCCACGGTGACTTCGACCAAGATCGCAAATAAAGCACAGTGATAAGCTTTAAAAGCCACGCGGACGCGTGGCTTTTTATTTGCACCAAATGTTGCCCACTTCACAGTTCATCAACCTGCGCCTCTCAACATCCTTCCGTCGACGAGCCACTCGAATCGCTGTCCGTTATGCTTAACCAAAAGCAGGATGAATGGCAGCACGATGAGCAAACAAAAATACACTGTCTATCAAGTCATGACCCGTCTGTTTGGCAATACTCAAACTCAGCATCAAGCATGGGGAGACAAGGCAAACAACGGCGTCGGAAAGCTCAGTGATTTTACGCCAGAAGCGTTGCAGGCAATCCGCGATCTCGGCATCACTCACCTTTGGCTGACGGGGATTCCTCACCACGCCACCACGAGCGATTATCGCGCATACGGCATCCCACTCGACCACCCTGCTATCGTCAAAGGGCGCGCCGGCTCGCCCTATGCGGTTAGAGACTACTACGCTGTTCACCCAGATCTTGCTGATGAACCAAGCAATCGCAATGCCGAATTTTTGGCCCTGATACAACGAATTCATGCCGCGGAATTAAAAGTGATCATCGATATCGTGCCCAACCACGTCGCCAGAACGTACCAGGGCTTCAACAACCCCGTCGGCGTCTTTGATTTTGGTGCCAACGATGACACGACTTTGGAATACCAGCGCGACAACAATTTTTATTATCTGCCCAACACACCGTTTGAACGGCCAATCTTTCCCGCAGGGTGTGCTCCGGCCGCAAAAAGTGCACACGATTATCTGGAATATCCCGCGCGCTGGAGTGGCAACGGGGCGCGCGCAAGCCGGCCTCAATTCGATGATTGGTACGACACCGTCAAAATCAATTTTGGCGTCACACCTGATGGCCAGGTCGAGTTCGACCGTTTGCCTCCGGGTTACCACGAACAGCCCTATCAGGTGCACGCTGCCTTTTGGCAAGGAAAAACGCTGCCCGACTCCTGGACAAAGTTTCGTGATATCGCCGTCTATTGGTTGCAGCAAGGGGTAGATGGCTTTCGGTATGACATGGCTGAGTTGGTACCCGTCGAGTTCTGGAGCTACCTGAACGCCTCAATTAAGCAGGTGAATCCGGAAGCCTTCCTACTCGCTGAGGTTTATCAACCCGAGTGTTATCGCGACTACATCCAGCTCGGTAAGATGGATTATTTGTACAATAAAGTTGACCTGTACGATCAGTTACGTGCCATTGTGCAAGGAGAAGGATCCACCCGGGAACTTGGCCGCATCGAGTGGCAACTGCGCGATATTGAGCATCACATGATGAACTTTCTGGAAAATCATGACGAGCAGCGTATCGCCTCTGATGCTTTTGCCAAGGATCCACATAAAGCCAAACCGGCCATGCTCGTTGCTACCTGCCTCTCTTCAGCGCCAATCCTGATTTACTTCGGTCAGGAAGTCGGTGAGCCAGGCGCGGAGAATGCTGGTTTCGGCCAGCCATCGCGTACTTCCATCTTCGATTACATCGGAGTACCTCACCATCAACGCTGGATGAACCACGGCCGTTATGACGGTGCGAAGTTGACCGAGGAGGAGCGGACACTGCGCCAGTTTTATCAGCGGTTACTCCAATTGACTATCACCAGCCCGGCTCTGACGGGGAACTACCATGATTTGTACGCCGCCAACTTCGAGGGTTTTTATCCAAATCAAGATCACCTGTTTGCGTTTGCCCGCTCCTGCGCCACGCAAAAACTGATTCTGGTTGCGAATTTCAGTGCCGAGCAAAGCCACAACTTGACGTTGCAGTTACCCAGTGAATTGATGCAACAGTGGTCGCTGTCTGATGGCCACTATATGCTTCACGACTTACTCCACCAACAAGACTACCGGCTGAGCGTTGATAATCATGGCGGGCACGTGACGATGCGTCTTCCTGGATACGCCACGTGCTTTTTACAGTTAACCCCGCCGTAATATTGCTCGTAACAAAAAAGCTCCCTTGCGGGAGCTCTCTATCAACAACATGTATCAATCATCGCTTATTTGCTGTTCACGGCTTTCACAAAGACTTCCTGTGCACCCTGAATATCGAGTGCTTTGGCTTCATCCAGCAGACCTAACGCTTTAGGGATATCATCGGCCTCTACCGCCTTCTTGATGGCATTGTGGTAATAGGACGTCAGATCGGTTCCCTGAGGAATGTTGTCATTGGTCGCCCCCAGTTTTGACGTCACAATATCATTAGCTGAAACGCTCAGCCGGAACTGACCAAGTGGCGCGTGTTTCGCCATCGGATCTGCGATGTCAGGTGGCTGAGTGTGGCGCGCCATCGCAAAGGCTTTTGCTGGGTGCAATACCTGTGAACTGCCTTTTAAATCGTCCGCAGTAGTGTAAATCAGAACCTGCATGTCCCCCCCTGATGTTTCAGGGATCACATTCATGTCGAGAACAAATTTGTCGTTGTCCAGCAGCTTCGCTGGCTCGTATTGGAATTTGGCAAAGTCAGCTTGATAAATCACTTCACCGACCGAGTTGTAAATCACCATAGTCGGTGCAAAAAACTGCAAGTCTTTGCTGACAAAAGACTCCAGCTTGATGTCCAGGCTGCCACGATTCCCTGGCAGGGTGAAAGCAGCAATCGCTCCGGCGCTGTCACCGTTAAGCAGCATCTGGCTTTTGTCTGTCAAGGCGAACTCAGTGACCGTCGGTACATCGAGCGGTAGCCAGTTGATCTCAGACGACTGAGTAATCACCTGCTGGCTGCCCTGAGTATTCATTGCCACTTGCTGCGGTGTTGTACAACCGGTGACTAACATGCCCAGAATTACGGGCGCGAGCCATTTTTTCATAATGATCCACCTCGACCTTGTTGTTATTTTTGTAAAGAAATACAGCCAGATAACTCTGGCTGTATTGGTTTAGGACAGTATAAGATGCTTTAGATGATGATTACCACCATGCTTCAGCTTGCACACCAAACTGGAATGAATCGTCCGATTTGCCGCTGTCGAAGACTTTAGAGCCGTCGTCGTAATCGCTGGTCAGGTAAGATGCGTACAGACGGATTTCTGGGCGAGCCCAGAAGCTTGAGCCTGCAGACCATGCCTGCGCCACGGTGAATTTGCCGTATTTGTTGTCAGCACCATCGTTGTCATCGATGCCGTAACCTGCTTCGAAGATGGTTTTGTGGTTGTCATCCCATTTGTAGACCGGACGAACAACAGCAGACATCGCTTCCCACTTGTCCTGACCATCCCACATATCTTCACCTACACCGTAAACCAGTTGGTGACCCAGTTCCCAGTTTTCACCCAGACCAATCACACCCCAGTTGATGATACGGTAGCCAGATGCGCCGTCTTTAGCTTCTGCGCCGTACCAGTTACCACTGCCGTAGAAGGCCATGATTTTTGAGTAACCTTCAGTACCGTATTGCAATACAGTTTTGTTGAAGCCGTTAGACAGACCCTGAGTCAGTTCTGCAGTCAGCATCACGCCATCTTTAGCATCCTGAGCGGCGTCAGAAGCACCTGATGTTTCGTTGACCATGGCGTAGTCTACGCCAACTTCCAGACTGCCGTTTTCCCACAAAGGAATACCAGCGTAACGCGCGTCAAAAGTGTTTACGTTAACTGCATCGCCGTTAAACTCGTCTGGTACATCGGAACGGTCATTGCGAACCCAAGCCAGAGACAATTTACCCGGACCCGCTTCGATGCCTTCAACACCGGCGCCGGCACCAGAAATGTCCCAGTAGTAGAAATCTGAAATGTGGATGTCATGACGTTGATAAAAACGCTTACCTGCCCACAAGGTTGCTTCAGGCGCAAAGCCCAGCACGCCTTTCGCCTGAACGTTGAACTGACGCAGAGCGAATTGTGCATCGTCCACACATTTCACGTCACTGCCGTCCAGACCACAATTCGACGCGGTGCTTTCCCAGTCGTTCGAACCGTTTGACGTCATGGCAAACATGGAGTCAACGTAGAAGGTTTTACCGTCGTTATTGTAAACTTCTTTGCCCAGCTGAACCTCGCCGTAGATGTCGCCTTCGTTACCCAGACGACCCACTTTTTGCTTCTCAAACGTTACTTGCTGGCCACCGTCAGTACTCATACCAACACCAGCACGCATGTAACCATGAAAATCTACGTCCGCGGCAACGGCGTTACCGCCAGCCAGAGTCGCAGCCACTGCGGCAGCAATTACACTTACTTTTTTCATTGTTAACTCCATTTAGGGTTTCTTATATTTTTTTCCCTCTTTTTCAACGCGCCCATAAAGGCAGAAACAGGCACGCTAATAAAGAGGGTTAAGATGAGGACGAATCCTCGTCTGTTTCAACTGTTGACAGATTACCCAAGGAGAAAAAGGGTGACTTCCTCCACCCCCGGCGAATTTAGGGGGGAGTACTGGGGAGGAGAAAAATAACCGTACGCCATTTAAAAAACGTAGATCACAAATATAGGGGGGAGTAGGTAAGGGAGCGAGCAAATTACGCCGATCAAAGTGCAAACTACGTCAAACTTTTTCATTTTTTCGTCATCGAACTGAAATAAAATTACAAGAAAAAATTTGTGATGGGGCGCTTGACCTAATATAGACAAAGTCTTTTACTAATAGTTCAACAACGACAGAATAAACCCCAAAGTGATGACGGAACAAAGCTCTCGACCTTATCCCCTGGGCGCTACGCCAGATCAATCTGGTTGTAATTTTTCAATCTATGCCCCTGCAGCTGAAAATATTCAGCTTGCTCTGTTTGACGATAATAATCGCTACGTAACGTATTCCTTACCCAATGAATACGCTGGAATTCGTCATGTCTACATCAGCGATATTAAAGCCGGACAGAAATACGGATATATCGTTGAACAGCAAGGAAAGTCTCATTTTATTTCCGATCCCTATGCGAAATCGCTGGATAAAGCCCTGCACTACCAGCCTCCGTTTGACGCTGCGCAGAGTTTCACGCTGGCAAAATGTGTCGTGGTCGATGATCAGTTTGACTGGCAGGGTACGCGACCACCTCGCATCCCACGTGCGCAAACCGTGCTGTTTGAAACGCACGTGAAAGGGCTGACCAAACTCCACCCGGAAGTACCGCGGGAGCAGCAAGGTCGCTATCTCGGGTTGGTCAGTGATGCGATGCTGAGCTTTTACCAGCAGCAGAATATCACCACATTGCAATTGCTGCCCATTGCGGCCTGCCTGCACGAACCGCATCTATTGAAAATGGATAAAGTGAATTACTGGGGCTACAACCCTTACGTGTTCATGGCACCCGACCCCCGTTACGCCGATCATGACGCGGTCCAGGAACTCAAAACCACCATTCGGGAACTGCACCGCCACGGGATCGAGGTGATTCTGGATGTAGTGTATAACCACACGGCCGAAGGCGGACCAGATGGCCCCGTATTGAACCTTAAAGCACTCGACGGCCAGTATTACCTCAAACACGGCGAACAGTACGCCAACTTTACTGGATGTGGTAATACCGTGGATCTGAGCTACCAGCCAACACTTAATCTGATTATGGACACGCTGCGCTACTGGGTTGAAATGTTTCACATCGACGGCTTCCGTTTTGATTTGGCGGCGACATTAGGCCGTCAGGGCGAGCATTTCAGTCAAGAGTCGGCATTTTTCAAGGCGGTTGCGCAGGATCCCGTCTTACGTGAGGTGAAACTGATCGCAGAGCCATGGGACATCGGTCCTAATGGTTATCAGGTGGGGAACTTTCCATTCGGCTGGAATGAATGCAACGACCGCCTACGAGACATTACCCGCAGTTTCTGGCGCGGTGATCAAGGCTATCTGAAAGAGTTTGCGACCCGTTTGATGGGATCACGCGATCTTTACAGTGCGGCCAACTGGCCGTACAAAATGACGGTGAACTACATCACTTACCACGATGGTTTCACTATGCAGGATCTGGTGTCTTACAAACACAAACACAATGAAGCCAATGGTGAACAGAATCGTGATGGGCACGGTGACAATCGCTCGGACAATTACGGCATTGAAGGGCCGAGTGACAATCCACTGATACGAGAAACTCGTGAAAAGCAAAAGCGAAACTTCATGGCCAGCTTGTTGTTTTCCTTTGGTATTCCCCATATTCTGACTGCGGATGTGTTGTCACACACTCAGCGTGGCAATAACAATGCCTACTGCCAGGACAACGAAATCAGTTGGTTGAACTGGGAAGAGTCAGACGCCAAACGGGCTTTTCGCCGGTGGCTGGCCGAACTGGTGTCGGCTCGCGCCCGTTATATGGTGCCTTTCATCCACGCGTTCAGTGGCGAGCAACGCAATGACAATCGCATCTTTTGGCGACGTATTGATGGCTCCACTATGGAGCATGAAGACTGGAACCGACTCAGTTGTGTGGCGCTTCATCTGGGCCTGCGCAAACACGGGGCTGAGATGTTCTACTGCATTAACCAGACCAACGCCCCTGCCCGCTTTACACTGCCGACGGAAGAAAATCAGCAGTGGACGATGATCTGTAACACCGACTCTCATGAAGTACACAGCACGATCGATCATAAACAGATGCTCATCGCACCAAGATCCATGGCGATTTTCCACTATCAGCCTTAACTTACGTTCATTCCGACCCACTGAATAAGCAAAGATTTACAATGTAAACCCTTGCTTATTCAGTTCAGTAATCCGCGCTACTCCACAGCTTTTCTCTCCCGGACTTCGCGCCTTTTGATTTCCGGTTACACTGCCAACTCAGCTTTGGGAGACGTGACATGCAATACCTCGGACTAGATATTGGCGGAACTAAAATCGCCGCCGCCCTGTTCAGTGAAGACGGACAACAACTCTTCTATCAACGTTTTGAAACCATCAAATCGGATTACCACAGCTTTCTCCAACACGTTGTGGCCATCATTGAGCAAACGGCGCGCCACGCCAGTGACACTTATCAAATTGGTATCGGACTCCCTGGCGCCATCTGCCCGGGCACTCAACGGATCAAAAATGCCAATATTCTGGTCATTAACGATCAACCGTTACAAAGCGATCTGGAACAATGGCTAAAACAGCCAGTGTATCTGGGCAACGATGCCGACTGTTTTGCCTTGAGTGAAGCGCTGTTTGGTGCCGGGAAACAGTACCACTCCTGTTTTGGGGTCATTATCGGTACCGGATGTGGCGGCGGATTGGTGTATGAGCAAAAACTGGTGCGCGGACCGAATAATGTCGCCGGTGAATGGGGGCACAATCCACTGGCCCACTACAGCCCGGACATCGACGGCAAAACAGAGCCATGCTATTGCGGGCGCAGTGCATGCAACGAACTGTTTTTATCCGGAACGGGGTTCGCCAGAGGCTACAACGCACGTTATGCCAGCCAGATGAACAGCGTGGACATCATGCAAGCACGCCCTCACTGCGCCAATGCACAGGCCCATTATGCCCTGTATGTCGATCAACTTGCCCGGGCCTTGTCTCAGGTCATCAACCTGTTCGACCCGGCGGCGATTGTGCTTGGTGGCGGCATGTCGAATGTCGCGGAGCTGTATCAAGACGTGCCCAAACAACTGCCTCAATACGTTTTTGGCGGCTACTGCGCCACCCCAATCCTGCCAGCACAATTGGGGGATGACAGTGGTGTCAAAGGTGCCGCTTTCCTCGGACGTTAGTCTGACAAATATTTAACCAAGAAAAGTCGCAATCCGAATTTGAGCCACTACACTGGATCATGATGTCAATCAGAGCTTCTCAATTGGCATCCCCCCTAACTTCCTGCGTCCTCTGGTCGGCAGGATCGACGGGCAAGACTAGTCACCTTGCCCTTTCTTTTGCAACCCTTTGGTTGAATCCGCAGAAAGACCTCGACAATGATCACCTTTCGCTATAGCTTCTAAGTAAACCATTTCATATGTTTTCAATACGTTTAAGAAGTCATCATCATGTGGAACGCCCGATTTAAGAAGCGGACGCTGCTGCTGTCCCTATCTTGTTTGTCCTTCTCCGTTTTGTCCGCCCCCAACGATTCCGCTCTGTGGTTTCCACAAACGGATCTCCCGTTGGATAGCCGTTACCAAACCCAGTTGCTGGACAACGGTATGCGACTTATTGTCATCCGTAATGATCAGCCCAAGAACAGCGTTTCCCTCCGGATGCGGGTCGATGCCGGCTCTTTGCAAGAAAGTGGCGCAGAGCCTGGCGTTGCACACTTCCTGGAGCATATGGCGTTCAATGGTTCAACACACGTCCCCGAAGGCGAAATGGTCGCGATGCTTGAGCGCCACGGTCTGTCATTTGGTGCTGATACCAATGCGTTCACCGATTTCTCACAAACCGTCTACGAGCTTGACCTGCCCAAGTCGGACCAAGACAGTATCGATACCGCGCTGTTTCTGCTGCGCGAAACCGCGTCTGAATTAACCTTGGACAACGACGCCATCGCGCGGGAACGTAAAGTCATTGAATCTGAAGTACGCGAACGCCAGTCGGCCAACTTTGAGCGTTACATTGACTGGAGCAATTATCTACTTGCCGGCTCCGGCATCATGAACAAGCGACCACTGGGTACCCTCGCTGGCATGGAAGCGGTCAATCAGAAACGGCTGAAAGATTTTTATACCCGCTACTATGCTCCTCGTAATACCACCCTGATCATTGCCGGGGATGTGGAGACTCAGGCGATTCTCCAGAGAGTAAAGCACTATTTTTCGGATTGGAAAAATCCGCAGGGTCAAGACGCAGCCAAGCCGGACATGCAGGTGAGCCTACCACAACACGCGCAAGCCAAAGCATTTATTCACCCCAATATTACTGCGCGGATTGAGCTGAATTTTGTTGATCCGGCGAAACACATCAAGGCCACCACCCAAACCGACTTCGACCAATGGGTCAAAGAGATTGGAGACCGGGCTCTGGCGTACCGATTGGAAACCATCGCGTTTGACAGTGAAGGCAAGCTGATTTCGCCATACGCAGGCACGGAACTGGACTATCAGCTCGCCCGCATCAGCCAACTCAGCCTCACCACTGCGCAAGGGGAATGGCAGCAAGGATTGGAAGCACTGGAGCAAACCCTGCGCCAGGCGTTAATTTATGGTTTCAGTGAGGAAGAAGTGCAACGTCAGGTCAGCACGATGGCCAATAACCTGCAACTCAGTCTGACCGCAACCGATGACCTGACGAATGCCAACCTGGTCAGCCGCGCTGTCACTGCCCTGAATGGTGAATATGTCCTTACTTCCGCGCTGTTCGATCATGAGCAGTTCAATCAGAAACGCGACAAAATCACCGCTCAACTGGTCAATGAAAAGTTTAAGCAACGCTGGGGCGCTCATCCGCCACGAATCTATCTGGCGGATCGTCAGGCGCCGGATAGCATCGAAAGTAAGTTGCTCGCCGCGTACCAGAACAGCCAGAAAGAACCTGTCTTGCCGTACGTCAATCAAGTCAATGACCATTTTGGTTATGAGAGCTTTGGCGAGTCCGGCATCGCCAAACACGTCAGTACATCCGACTACGGTAACGTTGTGCGGTATCGCTTTGATAACGGCGTGATGTTGAACGTCAAACCCACTAAGCTGGAGAAAGACACCGTTTACCTGACCGTTCGTATAGGTACTGGCAAATACGGACTGAGCAATGACAAAGCGCCGCTGATGACACTGTTTGATGCCGGTATGGTGGCCGCCGGGTTGAAAAAACACACGCTCAACGAATTACGTGGCATCTTTGATGATGAAACCATCGGTGCCAATATGCTGTTTACCAACAGTGCCATTGACGCGCAAAGCATCGTCGCCAATAAAGACGTCCTCAACCAACTCCGCCTCTATGCGGCGTATTTCACCGACGGCGGCTATCGCGAGGAAGGTCGGGCTTTTGCGCTGCAGCATCTGGATTCGGTGTACAACACCTATCAGCAATCACCTGAACAGGTATTGCAATTCCACGTTGGCCCTCTGCTACACGGTGGAGATGCCCGCTGGAAACTCCCAGGCGTGACAGAACTGAGCCAGTATTCCATGGGTGATGTTCAGCCTCTGGTGCGCGATGCCCTGCTCAATGGCCCGGTAGAAATCGGGGTGGTGGGCGACATCACGCTGGAAGACGCCACCAGTTACGTTGCGCAAACCTTCGGGGCGCTTCCCCTGAAACCACAGCAGGTATTTGAGCCGTACAAGGAATCTTTCCCCCCGGTCAAAAAGCAAGATCTGACGCTGTATCACCAAGGCGATAAGACCACCGCCATAGCCACAACCTACTGGCAGATCCCCGATGGCAAGAATTATGAGCAATCGGTCGGGTTCCGGGTACTGTTTGAAGTGCTGCAACAACGCATCACCAAAGAGGTCCGCGAAGCGATAGGTGCATCGTACAGTCCGTGGGTCGATTACACGCAATCCACTCTGTTTAAGAATTACGGCAATATGAGCATCAACAGCAATACAACCGTCGGGCAAGTCGATACCGTGTTGGCGACGTATAAATCGGTGCTCAGAGACTTGCAGGCGCGCCCTGTCAGTGAAGACGATTTGCGCCGCGCGGTTACGCCCATGCTGGATGCGATCAAACAGCATGAGCAAGACAATTATTACTGGCTGGATCTGACTTCCATCGCTCAGACTGCGCCGGAGTTCTTACCGGAACAGGCTCGACTGCCCGTACTGCTGCACACCATGACCAGAGAAAAGTTGCAAAAACTGGCAAAACTGATCGACGTGGACGAAGCGCTGCAAATTCGAGTGATTCCTCAGCCCTGAGCAACGGGAGGCTTGCGCCTCCCTGTTTCTCTACGGCCTTGAGCGGCGTGTCAAAGTCAGTAGCAAGCACACTCCCCCGCAGACGCTCAGGACGATTCCCAAGTTTTGAATCCAGCCAGCGAGAGCAAGGCCTCCTCCGATTAATAGGTAATACATCAAACCAAACCAGGCACCAGCCGTGCCGATACCCGCTTTGTATTCGACCAAGGCCTGGCTCAGAACATTGGGGATCCCAAGTCCAAAGCCACACACAACCAGCAACATCGGCGCCAAGAACCACAAACTGTCGATGGTCGCGATCACCCCCAAACCACCAGCCAGCACCAGCAGTGCCGCCAAACGCAGGATAGAGTCCGTACGCCAGCGCGTTACCAGGCGTTTATTCCACACACTGCCTGCCAGCGTGCCTGCGGCCATCACCATCCCGCTGTAGCCAAATAAGTGGGGGTCATACCCAAGTCTCTGAAACACAAACGGCCCTTGCAGATAATAGCCAAACAACGCGACATTAAAACCGGCCACCAGAAAAGCGCTACGCCAGATATGACCATCACGAACAAGCTGCCTCACTACAGTTGTCACACGAGGCTTCACTTGTTCACCGTGCAATGTCTCCGGTAACATAATCGCACACACCAAGCACAGAGCCAGCGCGAGCACACACAACGCCGTAAACACCGCCGGATAGCCTCCCAACAGCGTTAACCCGCCGCCAGTCATCATACCGATCACCGGACTGATGGCGATACCAATGCCCACCCAGGCAAATACCCGCCCCAGCGCTTCGCCTTCAAAAATGTCGCGCAGCATGGTTTGTGTCACCACAGAACCGACGGCGGCCCCCACAGCACTGAGCGCGCGAAAACCCAGCAATGTGTGGAAATCGGTGCTGATGACAGCGCCTAACGCCGCGATGCCGTACACCGCCAAGCCTAATAACATCGTTTTGCGTCGCCCCAGATAATCGGCCACCGTACCCCATATCACAACCCCAACCGCAAACGCGGAAAAGTAAATCGACAATGTCTGGGCTGCCACGGACTCACTGACCCCAAATCCCTCTGCGATGGCAGGCAATACCGGGCTATAAATCGTTTCGACCACCTGCGGAAACATCAATAACAACACCATCAGACCGGCATTGGGTGGTGATTTGTTCATCTTTCTCTCCAATCCACTTTCAAAGTAGGCGCAGTGTAGCCCGCTCTGCTATAGTCCCTATAACACGATCAAGACCAAAAACAGCAAAATAGAGACACATGGCTCTGATAGACGCGACAACCCGTTTTAACGCAGACGCACTGACAGCAGATGTGATCGGCATCGCCGCACGGGTCGGAAAGCATGACTCCGGCATGCACCAGCACAACAAGGCCCAGTTACTGTATGCGCCGCAGGGGTGCATCACCTTCACCATTCGCCGCCAGCAATACGTTCTGCCTCCTACCCGGGCAGCCTGGATTCCGGCCGGCGTGCCTCACTGTGCCACCATGAATAATGTGGTTGAGTATCGTTCAGTCTATTTTGATGCGCACTTAGCCCAAGCAGTGGACACGGACATTCGCATTGTCGAGGTCAATGCATTGCTTCAGGCACTGATCGAACGCATGGCCTTCTGGCCATGGGATAAACCCAAGCATGATATGCAAAATACCTGTGCGTTGTTTTTCGAGGAGTTCCAACAGGCGCCCGTGCAGCACTTGTCACTACCCCTGCCGGAAGACAGACGCCTCACGGCCTGGCTGACCCAATTGCACAACGACGTCACCATGCCTCCGCCACTCAACCAGCTCTGTCAGCAGGTCGGAGCCAGCAGTAAAACCATCACGCGCATTTTTCAACGCGAAACGGGCATGCCTTATCAGGACTGGCGGGCACAATGGCGGCTCCTGAAAGCCATTGAGCATTTGTCTGGTGGTGCTGCAGTGAATGACGTTGCCGACCGTCTGGCGTTTTCCAGTGATAGTGCGTTTATCGCTTTTTTTCGTCAGCATACTGGCCGGACACCGCGCCAGTATTTGCAGGCAAGTGATTGAATCTCATCGTTCGGCAGGCAAAAATAAACACAACAAGGAGTCGGCATATGACGGAAAAACTATCAACAACAGCGCTGGCCAAACGCAGGAACGTTGAGGCGAAACAGCTGTTCAATGAGTTAAAAACTGCTGGGTATCTCAATCGTTCAGAGGACAAATGGATCCTGACTGAACTGGGACGAAAATTTGGTGGCGATTACGCCACTCACCCCAAATACGGCCAATTTATTGTCTGGCCGGACAATCTGCTGATCGACCTTTCCGCCACTTCTGGTCAGCCCTTAAGTGCCACCCAGCTTGGTGAACGATTCGGGCTCAACCCAAAGAAAGTCAATCAACTCCTGAATGAGCTGGGCTGGTTGCAGAAAACAGAACAAGGCTGGCAGGTGACCGAATCAGGATTGACGGTCGGTGGTTACCAGCGTGAAGACAAAACCTCAGGCAACCAGTACGCGGTGTGGCACGATGCCTTAGTCCGTAATAAGCGACTCAAACAGTGCGTGGTAGAGTTTCTCGGACAAGATGCCGAAGTACATGCGACCGACAAATCGTTGTCGAGCTTTCGCCAAAAGTTTGAAGCCAAACACCGGACACTCGACGGTCATTATGTACGTTCCCGTGGTGAACTGCGCATCGATAATTGGCTGTATATGAACGGGGTGGTGCACGCTTATCAGCGTCAGTTACCCGTCGAAGAAGACATCATCAGCGACTTTTATCTTCCGGCGGGAAAGGTATATCTGCAATTCTGGGGCAGTGATTCCGGCAGTGTCACTGAGAAACAGCGTCAACACATTCGGACGGTTTATCAGCATCATGGGTTCGCGTTAATCGAACTGGACAGTGCCGACATTGAACGCCTGGATGAGGTGCTACCGGATAAACTACGCGCGTTCGGCATTCATGCGTATTGATGGAAAAGACAGACCGCGAACACGCGGCCTGTCAATCGATTTACTGCGGCTGATTGGCCAATACGTACGTCAAGGTGTGTGACACACCTTTGAGAATCAACTCGCCATCTTGAATCGACACATCGCTCCAGTCGGTCAGTACGCCCGCAACGATCTGTTCCGTTTTCATCTTGCTCTCATCCAGACACGCCATGCGAGTCATACCCATGCGCTCTACCCGGATACGGTTGCCCTGCAGCTCAGACTGGCCAAAGAAACGGTTGCACCCGGTGCTACCGGCCGCCCGAGCTTCATCATTGATTTCCAGTGTCGCGTTAGTGGAGACGGCATTGCCATCAACCTGTGTCAGTTTCCACTGCTGGTTCTGCAGCATGTCCGGGGTGACATCAACCACCGGGCTGGAACACGCCGTCATTGAAAGTAAAGCCGCGCAACCAATCGTTGTCAGTAGAAGACGTTTCATTATTCCGAACTCCTTATAATTTTCTCGTTCTCGGAAGGGTTTGTATTCGTGAGCGAATGGCTGGTCGATTCATCTGTGGCTGATGATGCTGAGGCTCGGGTAAACGAACTCGTTCATCGCTGCCATGATGACTCTGCCATTTCTGCTCAATAGCCTGTTGGCGCTCCTCAGGTAACGAGTGCCATTGTGTATCTAACTGCTGTTTTAAGTGATCCAGATTGGCCGACATATCGTCGTCTTTCCAATCTTGTACCTTGTCTTTGACCGCCTGTTGCTGCTCGGTATCCAGCCCGTCCCACCAGTTTTGCAGGCGCTGCTTACAGGCCCGCTCATCAACGCAGCTGTCTGGGTAATAGTGATACCAGTAGTCATCGTTCTCGTACCACCAGAGCTCATGATGCCCTGTATAGTAGGACGAAGAAGGCGTCGGAGAGGAGCTGCAGCCCGAGGCCAATAGCGTCATGCCACACAACAGAAATACCGCGCGTTTACCGATCATTGTCGCTCCGCAAAGTGCAACCAGTATCTCTTATTATGGAACGATTCACGCCGATGTTCCTCTCATTTCATAACTCTGTTAATACTAGACAGCCGATCCATTGCACATGTCAGACTGTTGTGAGCGCCAAGTCATTTTCTGTTTTCACATCAGCCGCTTGAGCAAACCATTGCAACAAACTGTGAATCATATCGTTATCCGCTTCCTGCGGCCAAAGTAAATAATAACTTTGCCCGGATCTGACGGCCTGCTTAAAAGGCTGACAGAGACGATGCAAACTGAGATCTTGTTGCGCTAATGTGACGTCCCCGACCGCAATCCCAAACCCGCGTTGAGCGGCGTTCATGGCCTGATCTAAGGTCGAGAATATCTGATTGCGCTGACCTTTTAGATCGGAGCGATCGCGTGCCGCCAACCATAGTCGCCAATCGTTGTGCTCCGGCGTAGCATGCAGCCACATAAAACGGGTCAACACATCGTCATGCCAATCGTCACCGTCTCCCACCACCTGTTTCCATAATTCAGGCGCACACAGTGGAGACAGCTTTTCCTCAAACAGCAATTGCTGCTGAATCTGCGATGAACGTCCCGGCTTCCCGTACACAATCACCACATCAAACTGTTCAAAATCCGGCACGACCTGATGTTTGATGGTGGAGGTTAACTCGACTTCGATGTCTGGAAACGCTTGCTGAAAAGACATCAAATGCGGGAGTAGCCAAGCGGTGATGCAGCTTGGCGCATTCAGTTTAATTCGGCTGGAGTTTTCGGTCACATCCACCACCGCCTTTTTCAGGCGATGAAGAATATCTTCAGCCAACGGGATAAACTTTTCGCCTTGCGCCGTCAACGACAGCCCACGCGCCTGACGGTAAAACAGTGCCACTCCCAACAAACTCTCCAGCGACTGAATCTGGCGACTGAGTGCGCCCTGCGTCATATTCAGTGCCTGAGAGGCGTGGGTGAAGTTCAGGTGTTCTGCGGTCGCCAGGAACACTTGCAAATTTTTTGTTGAAGGTAAACGTTGACTCATCACTCACCAAGCCATGCAATTATTTCATAGCTAGTATGTTTTTATTTCGATTCTTATGCCAGAAACTTTTGACTAAATTATTCATTAAATAGTCACTAAAAGCATTTAAAGCCGGATCTAGTGACTATATATTCAAAAAGGACGTTTAAACATGACATCACTGGCATCAAAACTGGCCCCTGAAAGCATAAAAAAGTTAATACCTTATCAGTCAGCACGCCGCATCGGGGGCGACGGCCGATTGTGGCTCAATGCCAATGAACTGGAGCACGGTGTTCACTATTCAGATCACGCGGATTACAACCGTTACCCTGACTTTTTGCCACAGCACATTGCCAAGGCTTATCAGGCGTACTGTCAAACCCGCCAACCTGCTTTGGCCGTTCGCGGTGCAGACGAAGCGATTGATTTGTTGATTCGCACCTTCTGCCAACCCGGAAAAGACAAGATTCTTATCTGTTCACCTACCTACGCCATGTACGAATTCTGCGCCGACGCGCTTGCCATAGACACAGTGGATGTGCCACTGCATGGGCAACATTTTGAACTGGATGCCGAAGCGGTGATTGCGGCGGCGGAGGCCGTTAACCTGATCTTTCTCTGCTCTCCCAACAACCCCACAGGCAACATGTTAGGACGAGAAACACTGATCAACGTCTTGGAGCATACGCGGGATCAAGCTCTGGTGGTGGTTGATGAAGCGTATATTGAGTTTGAACTGCAGCAAAGTGTGGTCGGTCTGATTGATCAGTACCCAAATCTGGTGGTCATCCGCACCTTGTCGAAAGCATTCGGGCTGGCGGCCGTGCGCTGCGGTTTTTTACTCGCTCAACCCGATGTCGTCGAATTTGTGATGAAGCTGATCCCACCCTATCCGATGCCAGACAGCTCCGCCAGTATCGTCATGGACGCTCTGTCTGCCGAAGGCATTGCACTCGCGCAAGACAACACACAGCGTATCATTGAAACACGCCAGATCTTCACCGACAGCATTCGTCAGCTTGACTGGATAGAGCACATTTATCCTTCAGCCACCAATTTTGTTCTACTGCGCACCCGCCCAGATATCGACTTGTTCGGCTATCTTAAACAACACGGCATCGTGACGCGAAACCAACACCATGAGCCAGCGCTTCGCCACTGCGTGCGCATTACCATCGGCTCGCCACAAAGCATGCAGGAAGTCGCTGAGCTGATCTGCAACTACCCGATTCCAACAACACTGAGTTAATTAAAGGGACGTTAATCATGAAAAAATACCTCTTCGCTGCTGCCTGTGCCGCCTCTCTTTTTGCTACACCTGTTCTGGCTAAACAAGTTCGCCTGGCCTCTGACTTTACCTATCCGCCTTTTAACTACATGGATGCCGACGGTAAACCAGCGGGTTTTGACATTGAAATCGCTGACGCACTGTGTCAGCAAGCCCAATTAGACTGTACCTGGGTATCACAAAACTGGGATGCGTTAATTCCAAGTTTGCTGGCACGCAAATCCGACGTCATCATGGCTTCGATGCGCATCACCGAAGAGCGCAAACAACGCATACTGTTCACCCATAAGTACTATCAGACACCAGCCCGCTTTGTGGCCAGCGCAGAAGCAACATTCAGCATGGACCAAACCGGCCTGGAAGGAAAAACCATCGGGGTACAACAAGGCACTATCCATGATCGTTACGTTACCGACAAATTCGGGGCTATTGCCTCGATCAAACGCTATACCGGTCAAGACGAAGTGTATATTGACATGCAAAATGGTCGCCTGGATGTGACCTTCGGCAACGCCGATCAACTGATGCTGGCTTTCCTGGACAAAGCCATCGGTAAGGGGTTTGAATTCAAAGGCGACGCGGTCACTGACAAAGCCTATATCGGCGAAGGCACCGCGCTGGCATTGAGAAAACAGGATCAAGCACTGGCGGAGAAATTCAATCAGGCCATTGACGCCATCCGTGCCAACGGCACCTACGACAAGATCGCCGCCAAATACTTCAGTTTCGATATCTACGGCGAAGATCTGTAAACCCGCTGACAGAACCCAATCGCTACTGTGATGGGGTACACGGCGTACCAAAACCGCCCACCTCAAAGCCGCCGCTTTCCGGAGTCACACCATCATGTGTACAGACTTGCGGCTGGCAACCAAAATGGTGCCGAGACAGTGACACACTAACACCCAGATAAAAAAGAGCCCCTCATCGGGGCTCATATACCGCTTACTTGTTGTATTTCGAATAACGCGCCACGGCCGCTTCTTCTTTCGGCACCACGGTTTTACCAATCGGGGCCAGTGAAATATACGCCAGTTTCAGGTGCTGCAGCGCAAACGGAATACCTATGATGGTAATAAAGCACGCCACAGCGGACATAATATGACCGATGGCCAGCCAGATACCCGCGAGTAAAAACCAGATCACGTTGCCGATAAAACCCAGCGGGCTGGTTCCGATGTCGGTTTCATTGGTCAACTCATCACGCGAGATCGCTTCGTAGCCGAACGGGAAAAAAGAAAAGTTCCCCATCACGAAACAGGCACGTCCCCATGGAATGCCGATAATGCTGATAAAAGCCAACAAACCAAACAACCACCACGCCAGCCCCATAAAGACGCCGCCGCAAATAAACCAAATAATGTTACCTAACGTTCTCATTGTCGCTCCTTTCAGAAAACCCGTTCATAATGCTCCACGGTGGGGAATGGGTGGTAAAAATGATGTAAAAGTTGCTTCCATTCCTGATATTGAGGCGATTGGCGAAATCCCTGCTCATGATCCTCAAGCGTTTCCCAGTTGACCAGCAAGAGATACTGGTCAGGGGTTTCCAGACAACGCTGCAATTGATGCGCGATATAGCCCGGCATAGAGGCAATGATAGTCTGTGCCTGGGCGAAGTTCCGCTCAAATTGCGTGGATAATTCTGGTTTCACATTCAATATAGCGACTTCCAGTATCATGATGTTTCCTTAATCTGGGATGAACGAGTTTAGTTGAACCCTTGCCACACGGCTGTCGCCCCGCTGACCGAGCAGAGCAAAAGCGCGCCCATTCGAATGTTGTCCTTGGGCAGACTGTGGGTGGTAAGCCGGGCCAGTTTGTAGCCAAGCCAGGCCGCTGGTAATAGAGGTATCGAAATCCACACATGGTGAAGTGTAAAAAAGCCAGCGGGAATCTGAATGATCAGCGAGATCAGCGAGCTGAACACAAAAAAGGCCGACAAATTTCCTCTCAGCTGATTGGCTTCCTGATGTTGCAGCAGCAATGCCATGGGCGGACCACCGATTGCAGAACTGGTGCCAAAAAAACCGGAAAAGAAACCGGCCACGCCCATCCGCATAGGGGTCGGCTCAATCCGAAACGGCAACAGACTCACCGCAACCGCAAACAGCACCAAGAACCCCAGCCACAGTGCCAGTACATCCGTCGACACCATGACCAATAGCACGCCGCCGGCAACTGAACCTGGCACCCGGCCAATTAACGCCATTTTCAAACCGCCGATTTCCACGCTGTCACGATGTTTTAGCGCGTTAAGCACAGAAATAAACAATGCCACCAGGCAGATCGGCGCTGGCACATAGTCCGGCGACACCAGAAACAGTAACGGAGCAGCCACAATCGCCAGCCCAAAGCCAATCGCAGTTTGGACAAATGACCCGACAAAAATAAGAAATGCGGCAATCAACGCCGGTGTGGAGATCCATTCAGACAGCATGAGTTTCATCATCAAGTAAGCACGAGAGAACGCTCATGATAATCGATAGTGTTTAAAAAAGATGCAGTTGAGAACAAATAGCCCAAAAGCCGCGCCAATCTCAACGCAGGGCCACAAAGTTGACATTGCTCGTACAATTACTGAAACGATCCTCGTTAGAGTACCGACTAAGTGTAACTAAATGTAACAACATCACCGCCTTTCCCCTGGCGGCCTGCTCTTCTCAGTGCATCGATGTAACCTTACGAGCTCAAGATACAATGAATTTTCATCAACGCACGCCCATTCGTAATCATGAAGAAGAAATTAAACTGTTCAAACGGCGCGCCATTGCGGCTTTTTTTGGCATTGTTGCCCTGATCGGGGTGCTGATTGCCAACCTGTACAACCTGGAAGTCAATCATTACAAAGATTATAAAACCCGATCTAACGACAACCGCATCAAAATCTTACCTATCGCCCCGACACGCGGCTTAATCTACGACCGCAACGGCGTCTTGCTGGCAGAGAATCAACCCATCTACAACCTGGACATGATCCCTGAACAGGCGGGCGATGTGGATACCCTGCTGCAAAAACTCTCCCCATTCATCACTCTGACACCGGAAGAAACCGATGCGTTCAAAAAGCGCTACCAGCACACACGTGGATTTCTGTCGGTGACGATCAAAAGTGAGCTAAATGAACAGGAAGTCGCCCAGTTTTCGGTGCATCAGTACGCGTTTCCCGGCGTGTCAGTCAGTGCCGACCTCAAACGCTACTATCCGTTCGGAGAGATTCTGACCCACGTGCTGGGTTATGTCTCGCACATCAATGACCGTGATCTACAACGCCTTGATAAAGAGGGAAAGCTCACGAACTATCAGGCGACTCGCAACATCGGTAAGCTGGGCGTAGAGCGTTACTACGAAGACATACTGCATGGCACCAAAGGCTATGAAGAAGTGGAAGTCAACAGCCGTGGTCGGGTGATCCGAACCATCAAATACGTCCCACCTGTCGCCGGTAAGGACATCGTACTGAACATCGACATTAAACTGCAGCAGTTTGTCTTTGACCAGTTGGATCACCGTCAGGGCAGTGCGGTGGTCTTGGATCCGCAAGACAACAGCGTGCTGGCGATGGCCTCCAGCCCAAGCTACGATCCCAACCCGTTTGTCAACGGCATCTCTGGGCAAGCCTATCGTGCACTGCTGAGCGATCCGTCTCACCCGCTTGTGAACCGCGTCACCCTCGGCGTCTATCCACCAGCGTCAACGGTGAAACCTTTTATGGCCGTCGCCGGCTTGTCTGAACACGTGATCACTCCCAATACGGTGCGAAACGATCATGGCGTGTGGCGAATTCCTGGCTCAAAACGGAATTCTAAAGCATGGCGCGACTGGAAACGCTGGGGTCATGGCAATGTGGACGTCACATTGGCGATCGAAGAATCGGTCGACTCCTTCTTCTATCAGGTGGCGTATGATCTGGGTATTGACCGCATTTCAACCTGGATGAACAAATTCGGCTTCGGTAGGCCCACGGGGATCGACATTCGTGAAGAGAGCAGCGCGAACATGCCGACGCGTGAGTGGAAAATGGTCCGTCATCATGTCCCCTGGTACCAAGGCGATACCGTTCCGATTGGGATCGGTCAGGGGTACTGGACCGCCACCCCGCTGCAAATCGCCAAAGCGACGTCTGTGTTGCTCAATCACGGAAAAGTGATGCCGCCCCACCTGCTTCGCGCCGTCTTAGATCACGGTGAACAGTTCAGTCACGCCAAAGAGTGGGAACCCAAACCGCTGCCAGCGATTACGGGCGTCCCGGTTCAAGACTGGGATATTCCGATCAACGCGATGCGACTGGTAAATGAAGGCAGCCGCGGCTCCGGACGACGAGCATTTAAAGGGGCGCAATATTCAAGTGGCGGTAAGTCTGGTACGGCTCAGGTGTTCGGCCTGAGAAAAGACGAAGTGTACAACTCCAAAAAACTGGCCAAGAACCTGCTTGATCATGGCTTGTTTACGTCATTTGCACCGTTTCAGCATCCGCGCTACGTCACTACCGTGGTGATTGAACACGGCAACGGCGGCTCGCGGGTCGGTGCACCTTTTGCCCGTAACGTGTTTGATTACCTACTGGTGGACAGGGCAAAACCAGAGCAAGACAAAGAACCAACACGTTCCTAAGCAAAAGAGCCTGTGATGTCACAGGCTCTTTTCGTTTACGGCGACGCTTGCCAGCGATATTCCATCTGGACAGCCGTGCGCTCTGCCAGGGTGCGTTCCGCCAGAAGCGCGACCAGAGACAAACTCATATCAATGCCCGCCGAAATGCCTCCAGAGGTCATCACGTCTCCCTGCTCAACCCAACGCGTGTCTGTGAGCACGGATAATGCCGGATAACGTGCTTGCAACGCCGCCTGGTCTTCCCAATGCGTGGTGACACTCAATCCATCTAAGATGCCCGCCTCCGCCAGCAAGAAGGCGCCGGTACACACCGACGCTATTCGACTCACTTGCTGGGCCTGCTGACGGATCCAGTTTATCACTGCTGGCTTATCGAGCTGCGCTTGATGCAGCCCCCCGACGACCAGCAACATGTCCAGCGGCGGATGATTGGCGAAGTGGTAATGCGGGCTGATCATCATACCGCCGCGCGCTTTCACCAGAGCATCCACCTGAGCAATAAAAAAAATCTGCCAGTCATTCTGAGCGAGTCTGCGGGCCGTACTGAACACTTCAAATGGCCCAGCAAAATCAAGCACTTCGGCATCGTCATAGATGTATATCCCGATGTTCATGCGCCCGCCTCCCGCCACAACCGTGCTTGCTTTAACGCCTCCTTAAGAGCAGGCCAACGCAACAGTTGATGCTGGTATTCTCCGGCTGACCCAACGAGCTCAAGCCCGTAGTGCTGCAACCTGACGGCCATCACAGCAAAAAACGCGTCCACCACACTGGGCTGAGCAAAATAGAAGTGACTGTTCGCGTTGGAAAAGATCCGTTCTATCCTCGTCAATTCACGCTGCATCGCGGCGTCCGGTTGCACTGGCGTCACAGCGTCCAAGGTAAACGGACACCGACTTCTCAACAGCGGGAATCCGGCGTGAAGTTCGGCACACAAACTGCGGGCCAGCGCGCGTTGCGCGGTATCTGACGGGTACAAATTGCCATCACTTTTCTCGTTCAAATATTCCGCAATCGCCAGCGAATCGTGTACCTCGATATCCCCGTCCTTAAGCACCGGAACCAGCCCGGTTGGTGATAACCGGTGAAGCTGTTTCGAGGCCTCACCACGGGACAAATCAATAATCTCAAGCTCCGGCATGAATCCGGCCAGACTGGCGCACAGCCAGCTGCGCAGCGACCAGGTCGAGTCGCGTCCCACGATCAGTTTCATACCGTCACCTCACCCTCTTCCGTCAGCCCTGACCTCAGTTCAAATCCTTCGTCCAGCCAACCGGTTACGCCACCGATCATCTTTTTCACCGGGCGTCCCAGTTTGGCTAACCGGATCGCGGCTTTCTCAGTACCATTACAGTGTGGCCCGGCACAATACACAACAAACAGGGTATCGAGCGGAAACTCGGCCAGATTGTTGAAGTTCAGGCGTGGGTGGGGAATATTGATCGCCCCGGCTATGTACCCCTGCCGGTAAAGTTCGTCCCCCCGCACATCGATCAGGACAAAATCCTGCAACCCATTGGTCATTGCGTGGTGAACGTCCCAGCAATCGGTTTCAAACCGTTGAAGGGCTGAAAAATGTGCCAAAGCGGCGTCGCTGTCGGCAGCTGGAATTCGGGAAACGGCGCTTGTCATAACGTGTCCTTGTTGTGTGATTGACCAGATCTTATTGTGGCTCTCATTCTGGCTCTCGGACACTGGCGAAAAAGCCATAGTGCGTTAATATCAAGCCAAGTTTATCCACATGAGTCCCATGGAGAGGCCTGATGAAAAAAGTGGCGATTCTTACTCACGCCCACGCATCGCTGTTTGAGCTCGCCTGCGCCGCAGAGCTGTTTGCCCTGCCGAGACCAGAGTTTGAGCAGTGGTATCACACCGAAGTGGTCAATCTCGAGCATCAGCCGTTTGTCACCACTGGCGAGGTATTATTGCAGGCACGGAACGTAGACAGTCTGGAACCCTACGACATGCTGGTGATCCCGAGCTGGCCGACTCGGCCAACAACCACAGACACAGAGATTCACCGTCAGGTCGCACGCTTTGCCGAAGCCGGCAAACGAATTCTGACGTTTTGTTCCGGGGCCTTTCTTCTCGCTGAACTGGGATTACTTGATGGCCGCCAAGCCACAACGCACTGGCAGTTTGAAGCGCGTTTTCGGGCCCGCTTTCCTCATGTGGATTACGCACCAAACGTCCTGTATGTATTTGATGGTCAAATTGGCTGCTCCGCTGGCAGTGCAGCAGCACTGGATCTTGGGCTCGCCGTGATTCGCCGCGATTTTGGCTACGCCACGGCCAATCAGGTCGCCAAACGCCTGGTGGTCTCCGCGCATCGACACGGCGGACAATCTCAATTTGTCGACACGCCGATGCTGGAAGTACCGAATCAGTTTTCTGAGGCTCTCAACTGGGCCAACCACAATTTGCATCAGCCCATCCACATTGACATGCTGGCAGCCAAAGCCAATATGTCGCGCAGGACATTTGACCGTAAGTTTCGCACCAGCTTTCACCAGTCACCAAAAGAGTGGCTGACACAGCAGCGGATCGAACGCGCCAAAGGCTTACTGGAAAGCGACGCACACAACATGGATCAACTGGCCCAGTTGTCTGGTTTTGAAAACGCCATGACCATGCGCCACCATTTTCGCCGTCTGGTTGGCGTCTCTCCCAAGCAGTACCGAGCCCAATTCAGCCGATCATAACGTCGGTTGTCCGACACGCGGTCAATGAGCGGTCATGGCTTCACTGCCAGCATTTCGTCCAGCCCACCCCCGTTGTGCAGTTGAGTAAAGCCCGCTTGCCGGAGATAGTCATACGCTTTGGCAGAGCGGTTACCGCTGCGACAATAGAGAACGATCGGGGTGTTTTTGTCCAGATGATTGAAAGCGGTTGCCACGTCACTCAGCGGGTAGTTGCGTGCACCATCCAGATGTTGCTGTTCAAACTCTTGCGGCGTTCGGACGTCCACCACTATGGCTCCTTGCACAATCCACTGCCAGGCGGTATCGGCCCGCTCCGACGCTAGCAGCGGCAACGGTACAGCCAGCAAACATGCACACAATACACTCTTTACGATCCATTGCTGTTTCATCCTCATCTCCTTGATTGAAAGTGCGTTACCCGATCGGATGGCTGGTTGTGTATCCCTCCAGACGTGCTACCAGAAGATCCACAAACCGCTGCCGGTCAACATCCAGTACAACGTCGGCATTTACCTCCCGCCCGGATAACTGAAACAAATCTACGACCGTCATACCTTGAGTATACTCGCCCTGAGTTTCGACCCCGACCCAGCATGCACGCGTAGTAAAAAGTTCCGGTGCCAGCAGCCAGGCAATCGTACACGGATCATGAAGCGGTGCGCCGTCAAAACCCCATTTTGGATCCTGATGATAGATGAGGAAAAAGTCGAGCAGCTCAGCTACCGTTGTCGCAATGCGATTGTTGACCCTGCGAATACGGTCAACATCGTGCGCCAGGATTTGCGCTTTATGGGTAACATCCAGACCACACATGGTGATCGGCACCCCAGCACGAAACACCATATCGGCGGCTTCCGGGTCGACATATATGTTGAATTCAGCCGCCGCGGTCCAGTTGCCAAAATCCGCTGCGCCTCCCATCAACACAATACGTTCTATCTTGGGGATCAGATCGCGGTGCGTAGCCAGTAACAGTGCCACGTTGGTTAGTGGGCCGGTGGGCACAATCGTCACGGGATGCTCACTGCTTCGCAATACAGAAGCCATCAGCGACACGGCATCCGTTTGTTGGGCCAAAAAGCCGGGCTCAGGAAGAGAAGGGCCATCCAAACCACTTTCACCATGCACATTGTCGGCAATCACCAACTCTCTTTTCAATGGTTTAGCGGCGCCAGCCGCGACGGGAATGTCGCAGCGGTCCAGCAGGGTCAGAATTCGTAACGCATTATTTAGCGTTTTGTCTGGGGTTTGATTGCCAGCACTGGTGGTCACGGCGCGAATGTCCAACTCCGGCGACGCGCACGCCAGAATCAGTGCAATAGCGTCGTCATGGCCAGGATCACAATCTAAGATTATCGGTATCGTCATCAACAATATCCTCATGATGGACTCCATGAACTGCACTCTAACTCGTTGTCGAGACAGAAGCTGTGAAAGCGCTCGCCAATATGCATCAAAACAGGCTGCCCGAGTCAATCTGTTACAGCTTTGCTGCATCCCTATT
>NZ_WXWO01000043.1:0-36803 GCF_009904845.1 Vibrio sp. V38_P2S17PM301
GCTATCATTTCATGAAAAAAACCTTAATTAATATTTTATTTATTATCATTATTGTTAGTGTTATTTTGCCATCGTTTGTTTTTGCCTCAACAGAAATCAATACGTTGGCTTCGAGTCAGCCAGCCTCTCCTTTGACAGCGCAACAAATGTTTCATGACGCTGACCTGGTGGTCAAAGGCGTCATGCTGAGTCTAATCGCGATGTCGGTCGTGTCCTGGACTCTGTTTATCGCCAAAACCTGGGAGCTAAGCCGCCTTAAACGAACGCAGTCTCAACAAAAACAGGTAATTGCTATGGCAAGGGATGCCCAACACGCAGATCTCCTTTGTCGCAAAGCTGGTATCAGTTGTCCGATGCTCTCCGTTGCCGTTAACGAGATGGCCAGCAGCAATAGCATGTATTGGCGTGAACTACAGGATCGAATCAGCACACTCTCCTACCAATATACTTGTGCTCTTAAAACTCAGGCCAATAAACACACCGGAGTGTTGGCGACCATTTCTTCCACGGCGCCTTTTATTGGCTTATTTGGCACAGTATGGGGAGTAATGAACAGTTTTATGGGTATCGCCACGACTCAATCAACCGACTTGTCTGTGGTTGCTCCCGGGATAGCAGAGGCCCTGCTTGCAACAGGTGTCGGGCTTTTCGCCGCTATCCCAGCTGTCATCATCTACAACTATTTCACACGACAGATCCACACAATCGGTTATCTGGCGAACGATCTTGCCATAACGATTGATGTCCTGACTTCCCGCAGTTTGAGTAAGAGCCATGAGAAAGCACTACACGTCTGATGATTGCAACGAAAACAACGAAATCAATATCACCCCTTTTATCGATATCTTACTGGTGTTGCTCGTCATTTTTATGGTAACCACATCCGTAAGCACAACACACATGAATATACGGCTTCCCGAACTATCGCAGAAAATGCCACCCGTGACGGCTCCCCCCACCAGCATCACGATAAATAACGCCGAGAATTCACTGTTGGTTGACGGTCATAAGGTGCTGCTGAGTGAGTTACCAGACACATTATCTGACTTGGTGCCTGACACAGAAGCTACCATTTTCGTCAGTGCAGACCGCACTACCGCTTACGCGCGTATCATGGAGGTGTTAGACATACTGCAACAATTGGGTTACACCAGCATTTCATTGATGGCAAATTCGAAGTAAAAAGGCCCCGGTTCGATACCGTGAGAACGTTCATCAAAAGTTAAAATTATCAGAATTCCGTTGTGATATTGCAGCGCTACGCTGGTTTTAAACAAGAGTGGCGACAATTTCATCAAGAGAATGAAAGGATTGATCTTAGGGCTGTTATGCGCAGGCATGTTGTGATTTAATCATTGACAGTTAATGTAAATTCTGGGGAAAGGACCTATGAGTAGTGTATTTGAAATCGTAAGTCAGGCACGCCGAAAAAATAAACTGAAACGTGAGCTATTGGATAATGAGAAAAAAGTTCGCGACAACCGTAAACGTGTTGATCTGCTTGAAAACTTGCTGGACTACATCAAACCAGACATGAGCCATGATGAAATCGTTGCGATCATCAAAAACATGAAAGCAGACTACGAAGACCGTGTAGACGATCACATCATCAAAAGTGCTGAAATTTCAAAAGAGCGCCGTGAGGCCAGCCGTCGTATTCGTGAGCTAACTGAAGCCGACAAGCAAGTCACTCAAGGCAAAAAATAAGTCAGGTGAATGATTCAGCAAGCCCGCAAATACGCGGGCTTTCTTGTATACAGGGAACTTATCTTTCAACAGTATTGGTAATTACATTTTTGATAATAGCGTTAAACGTTTGCGTAATCGCTAACCTTCTCCGTTCATTATTTTGGGGCTTTTATCACACATTTAGCACTGTTATAGTTCAAACCAGTTAATTAAACAGACCATTCGAGGCATGGAGCTTCCTCAATAATCTCACGAAGAGAAGATTGGTACCCACACTGACACTGTGCGGCATATATAAGAGGGTCAAATAATGGACATGAACATGGTTGAAATTATGGGTTACGCAGCCTCTATCATGGTGGCGATCTCGCTCACCATGAAAGACATCGTCAAACTGCGCGTACTTAACTTTATTGGTTGTGCACTTTTTACCGCTTACGGTCTGATGATCGATGCATGGCCAGTTGTTGTGACCAACGGTTTCATTGCCTGCGTCAACGTCTACTTCCTGACTAAAATGCAACAAGAAAAAAAAACCGGCAGTAGCGCTGAAAACGTTGCATAACAACTAATCAAATGAACCTAAAAATCCCCGGAGAGCGACTCTGGGGATTTTTGTATGTATCAAATGTCATCTGGTAACTTTCGTTGTGCGTAACGCAAAGGATAGCGAGTACTTGGTCGGAAGAATGGTACCAGCTTGTGAGCCAGTTTTATGATTATATTGGTCGGCGCATAGCTGTAACGCTTGGCATCAATGACCCACGTTCCATTACACTGATTTAACGTATGCAATCCATCTGGAAATGGGGCCGACGGTGTCAACTCCTGCCATTCCCTCTCTCGATATTCATCGCGACTGAGCGACTCAATACGCATCAATAGAATGGAACGGCCGTACACTGAACCTTCTGATGTCTGTGCTACCCGGAAAAGTTGACTGTTATGCTGCAAAATTGCACCGCCGTTTCGGCCACTTTGGGGACTATCCGCAATCGGAGACTGGGGGTGTTCAAGAAACGTTGACGTCAACTCATCAGCCCGGTACAAACGCTGCTTGGTTGGGGCTTCATTGCTGGACGTAAAAAGGTAACAGCCATCCTGATGCGGATACAGAACACTGTCGACATACTCGTGACCAGAAAGCAAATCCCGGACATAAATAAACTTTTGATTTTCCGGTTCAAAACGGTACAGCTTAATTACCTTTTGATCCGACGTTTCCGGTATCAGATACAACTCGCCCTGATACTCAAACATATAGGGAAACGAAACATGCCCACTCTGTGCATTGATATCGCTAAAAAAATCGTATTCCTTGCCTGCTAAGTCGAAACATTTCAGTTTCCCCTGCCCGACGAAATAGCTATACACTTCAAATGCGAGATAAGGCAGGCCATCAAGCTCGAATAAAAACGGATCCGCCTCAAACGAATAACCGGCGAAGTTGTACCAGCGTACCTTCTGATAAAAATCCGCGTCTGTGAAATGGCTGTCTCGTACCACACCGATCTGCCATTCCTCCAGACGAAACAACTTATCCACTATCGCTTTGAGCATCCGTTTGCTCCTCCTTAAATGCCAGACAGGTCTTTAAACCAATCCCACACACCAAATGAGAAGTGCTTGAAAACATCAATACCAAGCGCCGACTTGATCAGATATAACGCCAGCAGTGCCAGTACAATAATCGCGACAATCCCCAACGTAATGGTCGCGGTTAACAAAAAATTCAGCAGCCGCGATTTCTCATACCGAACGGCACGCCGCCGATCGCGTCCTGCAAGTAACACGAAGTAATAACGTTTACCAATCCAGGGAATGGTTTTCCTGACATCCAGAGGATGCCGGGTGACTAACCCCATCGCATCGATGGTTCGTTCAATTTCGTTGCGCTGTGACTCATCCAGGCTATCTGCCACGTCTTTATCCAGCATGTGATAGAACTGCTTAACGGCTTTACTTCGGTTATCGATCACTCTTTTACTTTCCTGCTGCTTTGTTCCAGACATTCAGTGTCTGCTGAGCTATTTCTGCCCAGTTGTATTTTCTGAGATACGCTGAGTAATCACAGCGCTCCCCGATGTGGGCCTGTTGTAACTTATCGGCTAAGGCATCCACGTCCGATACTGGGAAGTACACGCGATCTTCCAGTTTCACTTCTTTATTCGCGGGGATATCACTGACAATAGCTGGCAGTGAATATGACATTGCCTCCAAAAGCGCTATAGGTAACCCTTCATGGTAAGACGGCATGACATATAGCCCAGCCTGAGAGAATATGGTCTGTAACTCATCACCACTGACAAAACCAGTCAACTGCACGCCTGGTGTCGTTTCAGCCCGGTGTTTCAAATTCTCACTGTATGGCGTCGGATGATCAGCGTCGCCGACCAAAACCAAAGGTTGTTCAATGTTCGCTTTCTGATACGCACTGATCAGGTCATGAAAACCTTTTTCTTCAACAAACCGTCCAACAGCAACAATATACGATTTCTCGGCCAAACCATGTTTGGTCAAAATTTTCTGCTGAACGCTCGCATCTATAGGTCGTGGTTCTCGCACACCGTTATGTATCAAATGAGCATCAAGGCGACCGTATTTTTGTTTTATTAAATGGTTGATCACTTCTGAAATGACGATCACATCATTGGCATAGGTCACCGCCATTTTTTCACCAAGTTTGAGTATCGCTTTGGCAAACGCTCCCCACTTCTGGCGATCATAATCAGGGCCATGATGAGTGAAGACTACCCGCTTGCCCAGTAATCTTAACAGTGGCACAACCAACCCTGGACCAATAGCGTGTACCTGAACCACTTTTGATCCATCAGTCAGGGTGGTGAGAGCGGCCAGAGTGGAATGCAAGATGGCTTCCAGCGATTTCTTTTGGGGTGCCCAAACCGATTTAAGCTGAACCCCATGATACTCGCTCCGCGTGTACTGCACATAAGGAGATCGTGCAATCACAGTAATGTCAATGTCCAACTGACTGGCCATTTCCGGATAGAGGTTCTGACAATGGGTTTCCACTCCGCCTAACACATCGGGTATTCCGCGCGTGCCGAGTACAGTAACTTTCATGACGTTTCTCCTACCAGAGATTGATACAATGCCAGCAGATGCTGCTGATGCGTAGCTAAGGTATATTTTTCTTCAAAGCGATGACGCGCATTAACCCCGAAACGATCAACCAGCTGTGTGTTGTTCGCCAGGTTGTCCATGGCACTTGCCAAAGATTGCGCATTGCCCGCTTCGAATAACCGCCCTTCAATGCCGTCACGAACTTGCTCAGGAATACCGCCGATATCAGCCCCTATCACTGGCTTGCCATACGCCATGGCTTCAATTACCGACATAGAACAATTCTCGTAGCATTCAGACGGTACAATTACCGCCGTTGCATTGCGAATCAACGCATGCAGCTCATCACCACTTTTAAACCCGAGCATATCGATATTGTCATACCGTGCACTGATCTCGTCATACAACGGGCCGTCACCGACCAACTTCAGTGATATATGACGCTGGCTCAGTTGATAAGCATCGGTCAACGTTGCTACGCCTTTTTCTTTACTCAGGCGTCCCAGATACAGGAAGTAGCGGCCATCTTGAGACTGTGATGCATCAATGGATTCATCGATACCGTTGACGATCACCTCGATACGATTATCCGGCAACTTCTGGCGAATAATCTTCGCCAGAAACTCACTCGGAGAGACAATCACATCTAACTGGTGATAGTTTTTCGCCAGCGACTGAAATGTTGCTTCTATCGACAACAATAAACTCTTAAACGCAGAGCCTTGCTGGCAACGGTAACGAAATGCGTTCCATACGCTTCCTTGCAGACATGCTTCGCAGGTGTGGCCATCCCGGTACATCGTGTAGCTCGGACAAGCAATTTTCGTGTCGTGTGCCGTTAATACTGTCTTGCAACCATGATTATGCGCAACTTTAATAATCGATGGCGTCAATTGATGATAAATATTGTGGAAGTGGACAATGTCCGGCTGCTCCTGCTTTAGGAGTCGTGCCAGCTTTTCACACGCCTCCGTATTATGAATAAAGTGGATGGCCGTCTGTATCTTTGAAGAAAGCGAGTGCCCACCATGATAGTCGACGTTACTGACGAAAAAGTCTGAGTATGGCGATTGGAGATTGTTTTCATGTTGCATCGCAAAATCAACCACCTCGATGCCCGCTTGTTTTACCCGTTGCCGCTCCTGAAAAAACACCGTTTCAGCGCCACCTTTGTGAAAGAAAAACTTATTGACCATCAATACTTTCATCTCATTTCTCTCTCACGTTGTGTTCTGGTGCAGCCATTGGATCTTTGACCGGACGAAACAGTCCAACAAAGAATCCGACAGAATGCATGCTGAGATTCAAGATGCTATAAGCACCGGCTTTAACAGAACGATTCCGCACAGTTTTAAGGATAAAAAAGCCCAATAATGGGATCAGCGCGAATCCCACTAATGCCGGATTCAGACTCAACAGAGACAACGCAATCAGAGTGAGATAGCCACCAAACAGCAAGGCATTTTTTACCGTGAACAAAGCTTGCTTAAAATGCGACTTACCAAACGCGCCTCGCAGCAACTCGCCCGAACCGAACAGATAGCCGCTGCGCCAACGGTGGGTGAGCAACGCCAATGTCGACAGATCATAAGAGTGGTGGTAAAAGTATGGCACATTCAGACGATGCAGTTTATAGCCGGTTAACGTCAGGCGCATACCCAGTTCGGCTTCTTCATACGAATGCAGGTTTCGGTTGGTCAGGTAACCTATATCATCAACGGCGGCTTTACGATACATTCCGCCACCACCAAGGTGGTCGCAGTCTCCGATCGGATAGATTGTCGCCAGTCGTTGCTTACGTGACTGAAACTCGTAGCTGACGGCCTCATCCATTTCAACCGTGCCGGCAACGCCTGCGTATTCCGGGTTTGTCTGCAAGAAATCCAAAGCCAGGCGAATGAAACCCGCTTCAAGCTGCATGTCACCGTCCATCAGCAACAAAAACTCTCCCCGAGCATGCAAATACCCCAGTTGATGTCCGACCCCACAGCAACGTTCATCCGCATGGCGCAACGCGATCACCGTTGCCCCATGCTGCAAAGAAATCTCCTGAGTGGCGTCGGTCGACAAACTGTCCGCAACCAAAATTTCGTAAGGCAAACTTAACGCATCCAACTGAGTCCGGATACTTACAATGGTGTTGGCGATACCAGCCTGCTCGTTAAATGTTTTGATGATCACGCTGATCATTGGTTTTTCAGTCATATCACTGCGTGCTCGCGGTTAAAACAGACTTTCGGATGACCAAAATGGCCCCCAGTGAAAAATAAAAAAGAAATTGATACATAGGTGTTAGCATCAGAATCTGGCTGTACGGCAAGCTCAACAGTCCGGCAAAAATAAACGCAATATATGCGGGCTGCCAGGACAGCAGTTGCTTATCCGTATGGTTTAGCTCTTGGCTGGCGAGCAACGGCCTAGGAAACGCAATCTGGACGGCGTATAAGACAGTCATCACGTAGAACAGGGTTCCAAACAGGCCGATTTCCCACAACATCATACTCAACGATGTCGAGTCCAACAGCAGGTTAAATACGATGTTGAGGAAACCGGGCGCGACGCTACTGCCGTGGTTTGTGGCGTTCAACCCATACCCAAACAACTGACTTGGTAACCCATATAAATCGCTGTTGTTGAACCAGAAAAACAAGGTAGTTAAACGTCCTAACTCCCCTGACGGCATCACGTAATTGGGGTCAAAAATGTAGTCGAGTGATGTGATAAAAATATCCAGTGCGCTGGTGGTCGGATCCGCGCCGAGCGAAGAAACGTATGACGCAGCCAAAATTGCAATCGCAATCGCGATCAAACTGAACACGCCACCAATGATGGCCAACATCATTTTCAAATCGTAGCGCTTCATTCCCGCCACATAACTTGGTGCAAACCAGACAAACGCCAGAAGCAAAGGTGAAATCAAAATAACAAATTTCACCTCACCTACAATGCACAACAAAAAGGCGGCGCCAATATGCAGGGCGGTGCTCTTTTTGCTGGCGACGCCATGTTTGTATTCTGAGAGCTTAAGCAGCATGATCAGCATACAAAAAAGCCCCATGGCCGCAGTATTTCCGCCTCCCATAGGATCGCCACCAAATGTGCCAACCACGGAATCCCATTTTTCGTATTCACCTTTAAACGCGACTCGCTGGGGTACTACCACTAAGATTTGATACGCAATTACCGGAAACTGAAGGTAGAACACCCAATACAACGCTTTTGTTACACGATACAACTGTGACTCACGGCAGAAACCAAGCAACATGCAAAGCATCACCAAGCTCAACGCCAGCTCATTTTTGAGTCCAACAATGGTAACAGTGAGCCCACTTTGCAAGACGGTCGATATCACCGCCATCGCAAAGAAGCCAACAAACAGCGTCATCGTGACAAGCTCTTGGGGGTCAAGAGCGAACGCACTGTAACGCGTCTGCATCATCAACAGCCCAAGCATCAGAAACGCAAGAATAAATGGCAACCACAGCACCGCCCCGATGCCAGTAAAATACTGAATCAGACCACACGCTACCAAGGTGGCAAAAGTATACAGTTGCAAGAACAAGCCATTATTCAATGTCACGCGGTGGTTACCCCTTCAGCCCGTTTCAAACTGCGCGCCCTTTGATTCACGCGTACGTAGATAAACGCGTAGCGCAGCGCCGACAACAGAGCGAACGCCAACACCGAGTAGGCATAGTCGTTATAGAAATACGGAAGAACGACAAACGCCGCCGCCACCACCAATAACTGCTCGACCTGAATGCGTAAAAAATATTTGGGAGATCCAAATACCAGTTCAATCACCGTAAGTGGGCACACCGCCAACGCTGGAAAGAGATACGGCAACATGTAACGGGATGTCGGAATTGACTCAATCCATTCATCACTAAACCCGAGCTGCATAACGATAGGGTAAAAGATAAACACTCCTGCCGAGGCAACCAGCCCCAACAAAAACAGCAGCTTGCGGACTTTAATGAATTCATCGTAATTAAATCGACTGTTGCGAAAATCGATCGACCATTTGGAAAAGATTGAGTTTCGAACAGCGTTACCGACAATGATCACAGGCGCAAGACAAAACCGGCTGACCACTGCAAAGTACCCTGCCGTTAACGCCGAAAACCAGAAGTTGATCAGAATTGTCGGGAGATTCGAATTGGCCATCGCCAGCACTTCGGCGCTGCCAACTTTCATGATGTGGCTGCGATTTTCCAGGAAAAATTGCCAGTTGGCCGCTGGCGTCCACTGTGACCAGGTTAACGCTTTGAAATCAATCGAGTAGCTTAGCCAAAGCACAATCATGATCAACAGCATAGCCGCCCAAAGCTGGTAAATTTGTGTGACACTGTGACTCAGTAAAATGGCACTCATCACCACCAGTGATGCAGACATTCTCTGCAGAGCCAACAGTTTCATTTTTTCGACTCTGAGCAACAAGTTTTCAGAGACCAAAATCCAGGCATGACAAAGCGTCAGCACATACAAAATCGTTACTGACCTATTGAAGATCATCGCGACAGCTATTGCATAAGGAATCGCGATGATTGTCGTCTGAACTAAGCAGAACACAATGTTCTGTGACAAACATTCTTCTTGTTGTTTGGGCAGAATTAACTGAGACGCAAACATACACACTTGTGCGCCAATCAGAACAATACTGTATGTCAGCGCATAGTTGCCCACCTCGGCCATGCCGTAATAGTGGGAAATCAGCCAGATCGAAAGCGCACCAATCGCCTGAGACATCACAGAAGAGCCGGCGATTGTGGTGATGCTACGAATCAAACTCATGCTTGCTCCAGCGTATCCAAAGCAAGTGACGATCCCTGAGCAACAAATGCTTTGCTTTCTTCGCTTTGCAGATCATCATCGTTGACCTGATTTAGCACACCAAAGACGCTTTGCTCTGCCGACATCGTTAACTTACTCAGTTCACGCGTCAGTTCCGGCGACTGATGCTGATTGGCTTTGACCACCACCACCAGAACATCCAACACTCGAGATACCAAAAGAGTATCCTTGCTCTCTTCCAGCGCTGGCAGATTCAGGATCAGTTGATCATATTGTTGCGATAGCTGATCTATACAGGCCGTAAATTCATCACGGTCAAAAAAGACCAGAGGCGACTCATCCAGCTCACCGCGTGCGACAACGTCTAAATTTTGTCGAACACCAACAATTTGCTCCTTACCCAACTGGTTGACCAACGCAGAAAAACCGCCCTGCTGTTGATTCTCTTTGGCCGAGGCGAGCACCATTGGGTGCGAAGCCCGGTAATCCAGATCCACCAGCAGTGTGCGTTTCTTATCGCTCATCGCATCAGCCAGTAAACGGCACAGCGAAGAGGCTCCTTCATCCGTGAAACAAGACGTTACACCCAGCACTTTCATCTGCGGTACAGCGTCGAGGTGAATTGCGGCATTAATACCGTGGACAATCTCAGCTGAAGCCGGGTTTTCACTGATGCGACGCAACCAGTCACCTTGGGTTTCGAATTTGGGTAAATCTCCCGCGCTGTCCAGACCCAATCTGCCTCGCAACTGACCGAGATGGGTAATTCGACGATCCAACGCGGCCATAACAATCACTGCCAACACACTGAGAATAAATGTCATGACGCACACCATCGCGATCAGCAGTGCTTTATTCGGTTTCTGTGGTTTCTCCGCCACCACCGCCGGATCGTATATCACGGCATCCGACTCACGGTATGTCGACGTCAGACTTTGTTCTTTCGTGCGTAAAAACAGTTCTTTGTATAAATCTTCGGTCTTATCGAGTTCAGTTTTGAGATCATTGTAGTGATCACGCTTGGCCACCAACGCTTTGTAATCTGTGGCTTGGTTATCCAGTAATGCTTTATACCGCTGCTCTTTAATCAATGCTGCCTGATATGTCTTCTGTAAACCCTGTTTCAATTCATTCAGTAATAGATAAGTCTGCTTTTTGATGGCATCAATCTGCGCCTGGGCCTCCTGAATCTTATTGTGTTTGGGGCCATAACGACGGCTCAAATCTGACAAGCTACGCTGAGCCTGAATCAAGGCAATACGTAGATCCTGAAGTTGAGCGTGACCAGAGATCTCCGGTAGCGATGCCAGGTTCTCAATCGGTCCATTTGCAATTTTCAACATGGTCTCGTAGTCCGCCTGAGCAGCCAGACGGCGCTCTTTCGCATCCGCGTATTTATTGGTCGTGATGCCGAGATTCTCAGTCTCAAAACCATCGATACCACGAAATGTCAGCAAGCCTTGTTGATTCAGATAATCCGCCATCTCTTTTTTCTTGGCGTCGACCTGAGCTTTCAGCTCTTCCATTTGCTGCGCATTCCACACCTGTGCAGCTTTGGTTTTTGTTATTTTCTGCTCAATGGTGTAGTCGACAAAAGCCTGAGCGACACCGTTGGCTATCTCTGCCGCGCGTTCTGAAGAGGCCGATTCATAGGAAACGTAAACCAGTTGAGTACGCAATATCAGTGTAAATGACAGGTTTTTCCGCAATGTTTTTAGCGCATTCTCTATGCGGGTTTCTTCTGATAACGTCCACTGGCTTTCATCGTTCTTTTCATCGCCATTGAATGCTTCATCTTCCTGCAATTTCAGTGACGTGATGGCTTTTACCAGAACAACGCGCGATTGCATCAGGTTATATTGCGTTTCGTAGTACGGATCGCGTGTGGAGTCGTAACCGTCGATTTGCTTGAGCGGTGTGGCGTTATCTTGTTGCGCTTTGATCATGACCGTGGCCGTCGAAACGTACTTCGAGGTCATTTGAGCCACCAAAGGGACGGAAATACCCGTCACGATTACGGTGGCCAACGTCACTTTCAGCCAATGCTTTTTAAGGGCCCGAAGAAACGGCGTGAAATCAATACTACTTTCAAGCTTGCGGCCACTTTCTACCAATGAAATCGTCATATTAGAAAAAACTCTGTTCAACTATTACCGTGTCACCCGGGTTAACCGGATGTGTCAGTTTTACATTCTTTATCAATTGGTTATCAGGCAATCGAATGTTGATATCTCCACGGTCCGCCCGATCAGTAAAGCCCCCTGCCAAAGCAATGGCTTGTTCCACCGTCAATCGAGGTTGATACTCATATCCGTTAGGGCTGGTTACTTCTCCGGTAATGTAAAACTTACGAAACTGTTCCAGATTCACCGTTACCATCGGGTTTCTTAGATAATCGCCACGCAAACGGGTTTCGATATCGGTTTCGATCTCAGCAGGTGTTTTGCCCGTCAGCCGCACATTCCCGATGTAGGGGAAGTTAACCTCGCCGATTTTGGTCACCTTGAGTTTCATTGACATATCCGGCTCGCCATAGACCAGAATACTGATCTGATCACCAGTACCAAGGCGATAATCGTCATTGGACGAGTAAACCTCAGTTTGGGCTGGCGAGGATGAGCTGGGTTCAGTGCCTGCTTGCGCCCAAGGCGACACCAAAAACATCACAACTAAAAACTGTACTAGCCACTTCTTCATTTAGATTTGAACCTTCATTGTCAACTGCACCACACTTTGGTCATAACCCAGTGTTCGCTCTACAGGAGTAGTTTGATTGGCACCGATAAAGAATGTATCGGTGTCTTTGTTGGAATCTTTCATGTTGTACACATAGCTCAACTCAAACCGGATTGAGGGACGAAAATCGTAACCAACTAACGCTCTGACGGTCTGAACATTGTCTCTGCGATTATTATTCGTGACCCGATAGTCTTCAGTAAGATAACCGTAGGCAAGCTTGGTAGACAGTCGGTCAACCCACCAATGATGCTCCCATGACGCGCCCACTTTGGAATCCAGTATGTAGCCCCCTTCTTCCGACGGATCTTTCACCTTTTGCCAGGTATACAATTCCAGCATAGAGTGTTTCAATGGTTTCCATTGCGCTTTGATATCCCAGTTTAATCCGGTAAAGCTTTCGGCCGCAGGGTTATTATCAAAATCCTTGTACAACAAAGCGATATTTCCTTCTATCCAGGTTTTACCGGTTCGTTGTGTTTGAATACCGTAAAGCAGGTAGTATTCACTGGTGTCTTTCAGTTCATTCACGTCATACTGACGATAATTGCTAATGAACGAGTAGCGAAAGCGGGTCCTTGACGAGTATTGATCAAACAGCTCGACAATCAGGGAATTCTCGCGCCATTCCTGTTCACGAATGTACTGCCGAAAGTCCTCTTGGATGTCATCGGTATCCCGAAAAGAAAGATCTTTCGTTTCGACTGCGACCTGCAAGCTGCCGCGCCCCTCAGGTGCGCCATAACTGTATCTAAGCTGCGAGTCGACCAGTGAGGTTTTGAGCGCCTGATGAATATTGAAATCTTGATACTGACCGTACGTAAAACCTTCGGTTGTCTCTTGTCCGCGAGCCTCATGGCCCAGTGTTTGTGCAATATTCCAGTTCAGCCCATGGCGTAAGCCAAAACGCCACTTTCCTTCAAACATGTAGAAATGATCGTTGAAATCATCGTCTTCGCTGCTGTTGTAACGACGATAATTGCCGTTATACATCAGGTAATAACGATCTTCTCCACGCTCTCCCGTCGCCTGGATCATCGGCGACAACTGGTAATAGACAGAGGAAACCGCCTGTCCTTCCGGTGTTTTTTCTGCCTGATACGTAACATTACTGTCGTGGCCGTAATCCAACCCAACCTGGCTCTTAAAATCAATGCCTAACGGACCAATATGAGATTTCGGGGTAAGGTCTGCCCAGACAGGCTGGCTCACCAATCCAGCAAGCAATGCACAGTTAGTAAGCCGTTTCACTCACAAAACCTTTAAACACAGTTAAAAAGATTATTTTCAGATCAAACCACAATGACCATTCCTGCATGTACTGAATGTCGTACTGGACGCGTTTTTCCATTTTGTCGACGGTTTTGGTTTCCCCTCGATAACCGTTTATTTGCGCCCATCCGGTGATCCCAGGCTTAATTTTGTGGCGAATCATGTAATTATCCACTATCACCCGATATTGTTCGTTATGAGCGACTGCATGTGGTCTTGGCCCCACAATCGACATCGTCCCCTGCAACACGTTAAAAAATTGCGGTAGTTCATCCAGAGAAGTGCGTCGAATGAAGGCACCAAACTTGGTCACTCGCGGATCGTTTTTCGTGGCCTGAGTCACTACGACTGAATTTTCCATCACTTTCATTGAACGAAATTTCCAGACTTTGATTTTTTTCCCTCCCAATCCATAACGATCCTGCTTAAACAAAATCGGCCCGGGGGAACTGAATTTGACGCCCAATGCAACAAACAGCAGAACGGGAGAAATCAATATCGTTATTGCACCGCCGATGATGATGTCTTCGATGCGCTTGATCACTGCGCCGATACCATCAAAAGGAGAAGAAAAAACACTGAATGTCTGCACATTACCTACCGTATTGATCTGCGATACCGAGAGGTTGTAGCTGTACAAGTCAGGTACGATGGACGTATCCACTGTCGTGTCTGACAAGCGATCGAGATAATCCCGGATACGATCTTTCGCCACCATAGGTAACGCAATGTAGACATCATCCAGTTCGTTGTTTTTCGCTTTTTCAATTAATCCGTCTACCTGGCCGCGAAACGGGCTTTTGATCAAATAGCTAAAGCGCTCTTCTGAACGGTCATCATAAAACTCAATCTTCACATCTTTTTTGCGGTAATCGCGCAACAATGCTTGTTCAATAGCAAGCCCGGCCGGAGTCAAACCAACAATCGCAACCCGTTTCGTCCGCCGGAATGTCCGGTAGAGCTGTAAGCCTATTAGGCGCACCGATAATAACACCAGGATACTAGAGACAATCCAGATGTCGTACATACTGCCCTTTAAGTTGTTTATCGCAGAGCCTTCCATGCCGTTTAAGGCATGCTTCACAACAAACATCGTGATGTAGGTCAAAAGGGCCGTCATCACAAAGCGAGCAATCAACCGCCGCACACGCATCGGCAAACGCAGCTCATACAACTTGGTATTTTCACCAAATAACACGAACAAAATACCGAATATAACTGCCGCTGAGATATCAACTATTGTTTCATTTTTTCCTGACTCACGGATGAGCCAGGTTAAAGAAAAATTGATGACACAAAAATCGATAATTTTCACGACAGTTGCGTAACCATTGTCGACAAATTTTAACGTGTGACGGGATACCATTTACGCCTCAAATAAAAACCAATTTCGAATCAGGGAAACAAATAGAATTTGAATAAAACCATCTGGTTAGCATAGACCATTCCCTAGAGATATCATTAAATTAGCGTGATTTGTCCCTATTTTTTGGATGGCTAAATTACACAAAATATTTCTTGTCACGTCAAAATTTTGTCAATTATAGAAAAAAGAAAAGGCCTTGCCGGAATACTCCGGCAAGGCCTGTCAACACCCGTTAATTATCATTCATCATCAAGTGGAATTAATTTTGTGTTCCCACCATGCGCTTTTTCTCGCTGACGTTGTACCAGAGCATAGAAACCCGGAATGAGGAACGTTCCCGCAAGTAATACACACAACAACCCGCCAACTAAGGATATGCCCAGAGAATTCTGACTGACATGCCCGGCCCCCGCAGCAAAAATAAGCGGGAATATCCCCAGAATGAATGACCAAGAGGTCATATTCACCGCCCTGAAACGTAATTTCCCGCCGGTTACTGCTGCTTTATCAATAGCAACATCTCGCTCTTCTCGCTCAATTTTGGCAAACTCGACGATCAAAATCGCGTTCTTTGCTGCCAGTGCGATAAGAAGGACTAAACCAATCTGGGCATACAAATTGAGAGGGGTTCCCGTCAAATTCAATGCCAGGAAAGAACCAAGTGTCGCGATCGGCACGACCAGAATGATCGCCAGCGGAATGCTCCAACTCTCATATTGCGCTACCATAAACAGATAAATGAAGATCAACGCCAGTGCAAACGCAAAAATCGCCTGATTACCCGCTAACACTTCTTGATACGCCATCCCTGTCCACTCATATTGGTAGCCCTGTGGCAGCATGTCAGCTGCGACACGTTCCATCGCCGCAATTGCGTCACCACTGGAATACCCAGGTGCAGCCTGACCCTGAATGATGGCACTGCGATACATGTTGTAACGCCAGGCGACATCAGGCTCAAACACTTGTTCATAACTGATCAGCGTACTCAAAGGTATCATCTGCCCGCTTGCCGAACGTACATGGAATCGCTGCAAATCGTCCATACTGCTACGGTGATGGCTATCTGCCTGAAGCGTCACACGAAAGTTTTTTCCGAACATAGTGAAATCATTCACGTACAGCGACCCAAGGTTACCCTGTAGCGTTTGAAAGATTTCAGACAGGGAAATGCCCAGTTGCTTGGCCTTTTCACGGTCAATATCCACGTAGTAGTGCGGTACGTTGGCTCGGAACGTACTGAAGCTGAACGCAATCTCAGGCTGGGCATTGGCGGCCTGAATAACGTCATTCATTACAATGGCCAAGTCACTACGGCTGCGCCCTAGCGTATCTTCCAACACAAACTCGAACCCCGACGCCGCGCCCATGCCCGGAACCGCAGGTGGGCCCATAGCAAACACCACTGCCTGAGGCAGTTCTTTGGCAGCCCGGGCATTAACACGCTGAACGATCGCGCTAGAGGAATGATCGCCATTCAAATTATTGCGGGTTTCCCAATCATGCAATTTAATGAACATCGACGCCCCGTTAGATGCCGCCGCCCCGGTCATAAACGAGTATCCATTAGCTACGGTGACACCATCCACGCCTGGCTCTTGTTCAATCATTGCCATCAGTTGTTCGGTGACTTCTTCTGTGCGAGACAAAGAAGCAGAGTCTGGCAATTGCACATTGACCAGCATGATCCCCTTATCTTCCTGAGGCACAAATGCGGTTGAGGTGGTTTTCGCAAAGAAGCTCACCGCGGCTACCGCAACAATGAAAAACACCACCAGTAAAGCCGACTTCTTCACCAGAAAACCGGCAATTTGACCATAACCGGCGGTCACTTTATCCAACCCACGGTTAAACGCTTTAAACCAGTTCGCGGTGTTGCCGCCTCCTTGTTTAAGAACCAATGAACACAGCGCTGGCGACAACGTCAACGCGTTAATCGACGAGATCACGACCGAGATACAGATGGTCAACGCAAACTGGCGATACATGATCCCAGTAATGCCCGGCAGCATCGCAACGGGAAGAAAGACCGCCAAAAGCACGAGTGTTGACGTGATGATCGGCCCAGTCACCTCCTTCATCGCTAGCAACGTTGCTTTACGAGGTGTGATGTTCGGGTCGTTCGCCATGGTGGTGTCCACGTTTTCGATCACCAGAATCGCATCGTCCACCACAATGCCAATAGCCAGAATTAAGCCAAACAACGTAACAGTGTTGATGGTAAACCCGGTCGCCAGCATCACGGCAAACGTACCGATCAGCGAAACAGGAATGGCCACCACTGGTATTAATGTGGCACGAGCACTACCCAGAAACAGATAGGTCACCGCGATCACCAGCAAGATGGCCTCAATCAGGGTTTTAACCACACCTTTAATCGATTCCGCCACAAACACCGTCGTGTCATAACTGGTTTCGTAGGCCATTCCTTGCGGGAAGGTGTCGCTCATTTCAGACAACAAAGCCATCACCGCCTTACCACTTTCTAGCGCGTTGGCATCCGATTGCAACGACAGTGCGACGATAGAAGCATCCTGGCCACGGAATTTACCCTGGCCATCGTAGAACTTTTTACCCAGCTCGATACGCGCTACGTCTTTGAGATAAACCGACGCACCGTTACGGTTGGCACGCAGTACGACATTCTCAAACTCGCTAACCGTTTCAAGACGACCTTTCGTAACTAAGTTAAACTGAACTTCCTGCGCATCGTTGTAGGGTGCTGCGCCAATTCGCCCTGCCGCGACCTGAACGTTTTGCTCGGCCAGAGCCTGATAGATGTCGGAGGTGGTTAAGTTGAGATTGGCCATTTTTTCGGGGTCGAGCCAGACACGCATCGCGTATTCGCCGCCCCCAATCACATTAACCTCACTGATGCCTTTCACCCGTGCGAGCTGATCTTTGACATTGAGATTGATGTAGTTAATCAGAAACTGGTCGTCATACTTGCCATCTGGTGAATAGAAATTCAGTACCATCAGCAAGTCGGGGGAACGTTTTTTTACGGTGACCCCCACCATACGCACTTCTTGTGGCAGTTTGGATTCAATCTGCGATACCCGGTTCTGCACGTTGACCTGAGCCATGTCAGGGTCCGTACCGACGTCAAACGTCACCGTCAGGTTATAAGACCCATCGTTGGCCGATTTCGAAGACATGTAAATCATGTTCTCGACACCATTAACCGACGTTTCGATCGGGTCGGCAATCGCCTGTTCGACAACTTCAGCGCTCGCACCGGTATAGAATGCAGACACACTGACCGACGGTGGGCTGATTTTCGGATATTCCGCGATCGGCAGAATAGACAGCGCAATGGCGCCGGCCATGGTCAGAATGATGGAAATAACCAGCGCAAACTTAGGGCGCTGGATGAAAAAACGACTTAACATCTGAGCACCTTAGTTATCTTGTTCTGACTGAGCAGTATCCTGGATCCGGACACTCATTCCATTTCGCACGCGCTGTAAGCCTTGAGTGATCACCATATCATCTGGCTGCAAACCTTCCCGGATAATGATCCCCTGCTGGGTTTGGTCACCCAACTTAACATTTCGTCGCTCTGCGATATTGTCCGGAGCGATCACCATGACAAAGTTGCCTTCCAAATCGGTTTGTACAGCGCGGCGTGGAATCACCAATACGTCACGATTTTGCTTTTCACGCAATTCAACTCGCACATGCTGACCTGGAAGCAATTGATGATCTGGATTATCGACGACCGCACGCATCGCAATCGTACCGGTATTGAGATCAATACGGTTGCCTAAATAGTCCAGTTTCCCAACGTGGTCAAAAGGTTGGCCGTTCTCCAGCATCAACGCCACTTCCACTTCGTTTGCTTCAGCTTTACCGTTCCCTTGGATACGGTCGATACCAAGCGCCAGGCGTTCACGTTCACTGAGACTGAATGAGGTGTGTACCGGATCCAGACTGACCAGCGTCGTCAACACCCCTGTGGAAGGCGACACCAGATCACCGGTACTGACTTTACTGTCGCTGATCCGGCCACTGAACGGGGCACGGATCTGCGTATACGACAGGTTTACTTTCGCTAGTTTAAGCTGAGCACTGGCGGCTTCAACCTGAGCCTCCGCACTGAGTCGCTGAGCGGTCAGATTATCGAATTCCGACTGAGAAATACTGCCGCGAGGCAATAGATTTTTGCCGCGCTGAAAGTCAAGCTGCGCCTTTTTCAACGCTGCGTTGGCCTGAGCCAGTGATGCATTAGCGCTGGCAAGTTGTGCCTCAAAGGAAGACGGTTCAATGCTGTACAGCAATTGGCCTTTTTCGACCATTTGACCTTCTTCAAAATGGCGCTGTTTCAAATAACCAGATATCTGGGCGGTGATCTCAGTATCTTCGACCGCTTCAATGCGACCAATGTAGTTGCGACTGTGCTGGTAAGGAACGACGATGACATTTTCCGCCGTGACCAGAGCGATCGGTGACGTAGGTTTCTGTGCAAACTGTTCACCGCACCCAGCCAGAATCAGAGCGCTGGCGAGCGTGGTTATGATGAGCTTTTTTTTCATGGAAAACCGCTGAATAGATTGGAACAAGGAATAGGAACCTAATCAACGGTATCATCAGAAATGTCTGAAAAAAATCAAAGCCGAATGTCGTTTTGTATCAAGATATTGCTGTTGATTTTTCTTTGCTTTCATTGATATTTTTTAATAATTCCCGCGGCGAATCCCAAGTGTAAACCAATTCAGGAACCTGATTGCCACACGGAGCATTCCAAAGGCGGCACAGTGAGTTTTTACCACCAAGATGATTATAAAATTCAACCGCTTGATGGTTGTTTTCCATCACTTCAAGATACACGCCACCATCAGAAAAGTATTGTTCAATCCACTCAGTGATTTCCGTCAGCAACCGCGTTCCCAGGCCACGACCACGGAAACTTTCGTCGACGTGTAAAGCATCAATAATGGTGCCTTTTTCAAAGTCATGATTGCCAAAGGCACAAACGAAGCCACACAGTAGGCCCCCCTCTTCGAGCAGCAGGACATGTTGGTTAAAAGGGGGATTAAGGAGTCGTGTTTGCCAGATGGCGGTGCGCTCTTCCAGCACCTCATTCATCAGGTACTCATCGCCAAGAATGCCGTTATAAAAAGTCCGCCAGCTTTGAGCATGAAGTTGTGCAATTCGTTTATAGTCGCGATATTCCGCTACTTTCAATTCCATATTTGGTTCCTTATTACTTCCTGTAATGATTTACCGAACGTTCATACTATTCATTTAGGCCAAAAAAGCCAAACATTCCATTCACACTTTTTACAAAGTAAATTTGACTTACACGTGTACGCTGATATTCTGGCGAACACTTGTTAGCTCAAAGGAAATTCCAATGGAAACGCAAAATAAACCGCCGCTGATCTGGCTGAACGTGTTTATTTTCTCTTTCAGCATGCTGTTGGCCACCGTTGCCGCTCCCTGGTACGGATTTGAGCTCGGTTACGGCAGTGAGCACTGGATCTGGCTTCTGATTACGTTTTCTTTTTGTAATCTGTCGATCACTGCCGGGTACCACAGATTGTGGTCACACAAGGCTTACGAAGCTCATTGGAGCTTGCGATTCCTATTTGCACTGGGTGGCGCTTTTGCCCTTCAGAATAGTGCGCTGCACTGGAGTTCTGACCATCGCGTCCATCATCGCCATGTCGACGACAACGACAAAGATCCTTATTCCGCTAAGCTTGGCTTCTGGCACTCACACATTGGTTGGATGTTACGCCATTACAACAAAGCGACCTACTCCGATTACAGCAACTGTCGTGATCTTCAAAAGGATAAAATCGTCATGTGGCAACATAAGTACTATGTTCCACTTGCCATTCTGATGAACATCGGCGTTCCGGTTGCATTGGGCCTGATCTATCAGGATGTGGGGGGGATGTTACTGATGGTGGGTGCTGTTCGTCTGGTTCTGAATCATCACACCACGTTTTTCATTAACTCTCTGGCACACATCTGGGGCAGCCAGCCCTATACAGACAAAAATACCGCGAGAGATAACGGTATTCTGGCCTTTTTCACATTCGGTGAGGGGTATCACAACTACCACCATATTTTTGAAAACGATTACCGTAACGGGATCTTATGGTGGCAATACGATCCGACCAAATGGTTAATCAAAACATGCGCCTGGGTGGGACTGGCAGGCAAGTTGCGTAAAGCACCTCAGTTGAGAATTGAAAAAGCCCGCGCACAAATGAAGCTTCAGACCGCTCGTTTCAATATCCAGCAGTTGCCAAATTATCAGGCGTTAAACGAGCGTCTGCAAACTGAGTTCGATTCGCTACTGCAAAGCATGAACGAATATTACGAAGTGAAAAAGCAGCTACTGGAGAGTAAAAAACAGGATATGGTGCGCCGCTATGAGCATTCCCTGCTGAAAGTTCGTTACCAGCAGATGAAGCAGACCCTGGAAGAACGTCGCCAATCCTGGCAATCGTTGACGGCTCAGTACGCATAAATGTAAAAGAGAAAAATGGGGCTTAAAGCCCCATTTTGATTAGTCTAGCCACACCGCGTCGTTTTTGACGGCAACTTGCCACACTTTCACCGGTTTATCCGGCTGTTCAATACAACGGCCATCGCGTAAAGAAAAGTGTTGTTTGTATAGTGGCGACGCTACACACAACTCCCCCCCGACATCACCAACAATCCCACGCGCCAGAACATGTGCCCGGCCGATAGGATCCCAGTTCTGGATCGCAAATACCCCTTGTTCTGGCACCAGAAACAGAGCCACCTGTTGTCCCTCGATCATCGCGACCCGACCGTGAAAAGGCAACAAAGCACTTAAATTACAAATTTTCATCTCACTCCTCCACGACCACTGGAATACGTTGCCCACGGATACGCTGATATTCCGGGGTTGGCACTCCCACCGCATCGTCCACGTACGTGTTAAATTTGGCGCGCTTAACCGGCGACTGTAAGGTGCTCTGCCACTCACATTGATAAGTATCAACCACGTGCTGCATTTGTGTTTCCAACGCTTCACACAAACCCAGAGAATCGTTTTGGACGACTTGTTTGAGGTAATCCAGGCCACCATCCAGATTCTCCATCCAGACTGACGTACGCTGCAGTTTGTCTGCTGTACGGACATAGAACATCAATACCCGATCAATCAGCTGTATCAATTCCGCTTTGCTCAGATCCGAGGCAAACAGATCAGCATGACGAGGACGCATGCCACCGTTACCACACACGTAAAGGTTCCAGCCTTTCTCTGTAGCAATCACACCTATATCTTTGCTTTGAGCTTCGGCGCATTCACGGGTGCAACCGGAGACGGCGAATTTGAGTTTGTGCGGTGCCCGCAAACCTTTGTAGCGGTTTTCCAGCTCAATCGCGAGACCAACCGAGTCGTCTACCCCGTATCGACACCACGTCGACCCTACACAAGATTTGACGGTGCGGACCGACTTCCCGTAAGCATGGCCCGTTTCAAATCCAGCCCGGATCAAGGCTTCCCATATCGCTGGTAACTGCTCAAGTTGCGCTCCGAATAGATCGACACGTTGTCCACCCGTGATCTTGGTGTATAAATCGTAATCACGTGCAACTTCCCCTAAGACAATCAGTTTATCCGGCGTTATTTCTCCCCCCGGAACCCGTGGTACGATCGAATAGGATCCATCTTTTTGCAGGTTTGCCATATAGGCGTCGTTGGAATCTTGCAAACTACTGTGCTCCGGATCGAGAATATGTTCGTTCCACAATGATGCGAACACCGACGCCGCCGTCGGTTTACACAAGTCGCACCCAAGACCCTGACCATGTTTGTTGATCAGGGTGTCAAAATCTCTGATCTGCTCTACCTGACATAAGTGGAACAGTTCCTGGCGTGATAAGGCGAAATGTTCGCAAATGTGGTTGTTGACCTCCATGCCCATGGCAGCCAACTCCCCGTCCAGTACTGACTTCACCATATTGCTGCAACCACCGCATCCGGTTCCGGCTTTCGTGCAAGACTTCAGCTCGGACAAATCGTGGATTCCGGCATGAACCTTAGTGACAATGTCACTTTTTGTGACGTTGTGGCAAGAACAAATCACCGCGTTATCGGATAATTCTCCTTCCAGAATAGATGTATCCAGCAGCAAATTTGCCGCATGCTCTGGCAATACGGTTTGGTTGAGGTAGCATTGCAGCAGCGCGTCATAGTCACCAGTATCACCAACCAGAATCGCACCCAACAGTTGGGTCCCGGATTCGTCGACCACCAGCTTTTTGTAGGTGCCTTCCACCGTATCCTGCAGTACCATATCTCTAGCATATGGGGTGGCTTTGTGCGCGTCTCCTATTGACGCAACATCCACCCCGAGTAACTTGAGCTTTGTACTCATATCAGCGCCTTGAAACGATGCTTGCGTGTCACCTGCCAAATGCTTCGCCACCACTCGTGCCATTGAATAGCCTGGTGCGACCAGTCCGAATATCCGCTCTTGCCACAACGCACATTCCCCAATGGCATAGACACCCGGTGCACTTGTCATGCACTGATCATTGACGACAATTCCGCCGCGCTCTCCAATCTCTATACCAGCCAAACGAGCCAGTGCATCCTGTGGACGAATGCCCGCAGAAAAAACGATGACGTCCACTTCCAGAGGCAGCTGCTCTTTGAGCACCATACGATGCCGTGCATGTTCACCGTCAATAATGCGTTCAGTCGACGTGCTGGTATGGACCTGTAAACCCAGTGACTCGATTTTTTCTTTGAGCAGTTGTCCTGATCCATCATCAAGTTGAACGGGCATCAATCTGGGCGCAAACTCAACCACGTGTGTTTCCAGTCCGAGCAGACGCAGCGCATTAGCCGCCTCAAGCCCAAGCAATCCACCACCGACCACGGCGCCGCTTTTCGCTCCCTGGCAAGCGGTTCGGATTGATGAAAGATCATCTAACGTGCGGTAGACGAAGATGCCGTCTCGCTCTTTACCTTCTATTGGCGGCACAAACGGATATGAACCAGTCGCAAGGACAAGTTTGTCATACCCCAGAACCGTATCTTCATCCAGCATTAGTCTCTGTGCTTTAGTATCCAGGTGGGTGACCTGACAACCCAGCAACAAGTTTATGTTGTGTTCGCTATACCAGTTTTCGCTGCTTAGCATCAAATCCTGATGTGACTTGCCTGAAAACAGAGACGAGAGTTGAACCCGGTCGTAGGCGATGAAGCGTTCCTCACCAATGACGGTAATACGCTTGTGTTGATGCAGGCCTTGCTCAACCATTTGCGCGACTAAGTGGTGCCCTACCATGCCGTTGCCGACAATTACAATATGTTCCATCATCTTGCTCCTATGCCGTTTTCACCAACGGCACACTCTCTGCCGCTTCTTGTTTGGACTGTTTTTCATACAGGAAACGCAGCACACTCTGGCGATAACTCTGATACGTCAAATCATCAGCCAATGCGACTCGGTTTCTGGGGCGTTCCAGTTGAATATTCAGTACTTCACCGACGGTGGCCGCAGGACCATTAGTCATCATGACGATTTTGTCGGATAGCAGAACTGCTTCATCAACGTCGTGAGTAATCATGATGACGGTGCTGTTGAGATCGGCCTGGATGCGCATCAAAGCATCCTGGAGATGTGCACGCGTCAGAGCGTCCAGCGCGCCAAAGGGCTCGTCCATCAACAAGACTTTTGGTTTGAGTGCGAGCGCCCGTGCGATGCCGACTCGCTGCTTCATACCCCCAGAAATTTCATCCGGACGTTTGTTGGCTGCGTGCTGCATCTGAATTAAGTCCAGATAATGCTCGGTTTCACACTTCACTTGCGCAGTGGATCTCCCTTTGTTGACCTGTTTAACGGCTAACTCGACGTTCTGATACACGCTCAGCCATGGCAACAATGAGTGATTCTGAAACACCACGGCGCGCTCTGGCCCTGGTCCTGCAACTTCATGTCCATCCAGTATCACGCCGCCATCGGTGGGCATTAACAGCCCTGCCACCAAATTCAGCACAGTTGATTTCCCACAGCCGGAATGACCGATCAGAGAGATGAATTCCCCTTTGTTGATATCGAGGTTGACATTTTTCAGCGCGACGAACTCTCCTTGTTTGGTGGGAAAGCGCATCCCTAGCTGAGTCAAATCGAGATAAGGTTTTGACATAACGGCCTCCTTGCCATTAACGAAGTTCCTGTTGTTTGTCCCACGACATCCATTTCTGCAACTGCAACATGCCTCGGTCGAGCAACAAACCGATCAGTCCGATAGTAATAACGGCTACCATGATCCGCCCCAAAGACGCCGAGCTGCCATTTTGGAATTCATCCCAAACAAACTTACCCAGCCCAGGGTTTTGTGCGAGCATTTCGGCGGCAATCAATACCATCCAGGCAATCCCCAGCGACAACCTAAGGCCAGTAAAAATCATCGGTACCGCCGATGGCAAAACAATGGTTCTGATATGCTTCCACCAAGAGAGCTGCAATACCTTGCTCACGTTAAGCAAATCTTTATCGACACTGGTAACCCCTACGGCTGTGTTGATCAATGTTGGCCACAAACTGCATAACGCCACTGTAAACAGCGAATTAACAAACGATTTGGCGAACATGGGATCGTCACTCACGTACGTGGCACTGACCACCATGGTGACAATCGGCAACCACGCCAGAGGAGAGACCGGCTTCAGCAGTTGTATGATGGGGTTAAATGCCTGATAAAGCCCTTGGTTCAACCCAAGCACAATACCAAGCGGTATCGCAATCAATGAAGCCAACACAAAGCCGCACGCAACGGTAAACAAACTCGTGACGATTTGGTCAAAATACGTTGGTTTGCCGGTGTATGGCCGAATCCGAACTTCCGCATGTGGATCTTTAGCCAATTTTGCGGCGTTACGCTTTTCCTGACGTTCAATGAATGCCTGTGCTTTTTCGCGCTCACGCCAGTGTTCGTCTACCAAATGGCTCAACTGGGTAAACGTCTGAGCGGGCCCGGGGAGCGTACCCAATGAGGTATGTACCTCTCGTGCGGCCAGATGCCACATCATCAAAAACATCACAATACCAATCACTGGCAGGAGCAGCGCTTTGCTGCGACTGACCACCGCACCACTGCCTGGAAACAGAGCGATTACATTACTCGACATAGTCGTATCCTTTTTTGGGGTCTGGCGATGTAAACCAAGGTTCTCACCAGACGCGTTACACCTGATCGTCCCCTTTCAGGCCGATAGAAAACTGGTTGAGGTACTCGTTTGGCCGATGACCGTCGTACACAACGTTATCGATGAAATGAGTCTGCGGGGCGCGGAAGCCATCTTCTTCAGAAAAATCCGGAAAGTCCGCAGCGCTGAATACTCCGTCTTGAATCAGTGACAACGCAGCCTGTTGATAGATATCAGGACGGTACACCTGCTTGGCGATATCCATATACCACGCATCAGGTTTAGCCTGCGGAATCTGTCCCCAGCGACGCATTTGGGTTAAGTACCAAATGGCATCACTGTAATAGGGGTACGTCGCATTGTGGCGAAAGAACACATTGAAATCAGGCACTTCACGTTTGTCGCCTTTTTCATACTCGAAGGTGCCGGTCATTGAATTGGCGATCACCTCGGCATCTGCGCCGACATACTCGCTTTTGGCAAGTAGGCTGACCGCTTCTGCACGATTCACATTGTTGTGAGCATCCAGCCAGTGAGCCGCGCGAATCAACGCTTTAACAACACGAATGTGAGTATTCGGGTATTTCTCCGCCCAGGCTTTCGATACACCAAACACTTTCTCTGGGTTGTTTTTCCAGATCTCGTAATCGGTGACGACAGGCACACCTATGCCTTTAAACACCGCTTGTTGGTTCCAGGGTTCGCCCACGCAATAACCTTGGATAGTGCCCGCCTCCATGGTGGATGGCATTTGTGGGGGCGGCGTGACACTCAACAAGACATCTGCTTTCAATTGCCCGCTGTTGTCCCCGGTTTTCGGCGCGTAATAGCCCGGATGAATACCACCCGCCGCGAGCCAGTAGCGCAATTCGTAATTGTGAGTAGAGACCGGGAACACCATACCCATATTGAACGGCTTTCCTTTGTCTCGGAAGCTACTCATCACCACTGGCTTTAGCGCGTCGGCTTTGATTGGATGCTGTGGTTTGCCGTCAGCCTGCTTTGGAATGTGTGGCTTCATTTGCTGCCAGGTATCGTTGGAGACGGTGATTGCGTTGCCGTTTAGATCCATACTGAACGCGGTGATAACCTGCGCCTGGGTACCAATGCCTATCGTCGCCCCCAAAGGTTGCCCTGCCAGCATGTGAGCGCCATCCAACTCACCATCAATGACGCGGTCCAGCAGTACTTTCCAGTTCGCCTGAGCTTCGAGCGTGACGTAGAGGCCCTCATCCTCAAAGAAACCTTTTTCATACGCCACCGCTAAAGGCGCCATATCGGTCAGTTTGATAAAGCCGAACTTTAAGTCCTCTAGTTCCGGCTCACCTAGTGGCGAAGCCCATGAAGACGTAGCGATAACACCAGCTAACGTGGCTGCTATCCAATGTCCCCGAATCATTTTCAAATATTTCATCTCAATGCTCCCTTTGATTTATTCAAACAAAAAGGCGCTACCGCAATATTTGCGGTAGCGCCTTTGCTCTTAAATCTTGCCGCCGTTGACAGGTTTTAAGTTACGTTTGATTCAGATTGTGAAATTGCGTTTGTTTCCTTACTCTTTGCATTCCAAGTAACGTGCCAAGTATTTTACCAATTAAATTCAATAGCTTAATAGAAGCTAATGTCATATTGCTGCCATTGACGCTTGCTTATGGTGCGCTCTGCACCAAGGTCAAAAAAACACCCTAACCCCAAAGTAGTAACTCATTAGCCGAGCGTTTCCAGTGTGGTCAGGATGTTTTTAGCAATCTGGCTGAGAGGCTGACTGGTCTTCATCGCGGAATTCCGCATGGCCTGATAGGCCGACTCTTCGTCCATCTTATGCATTTTCATAATCAGACCTTTGGCACGTTCAATCACTTTTCTGTCTTCGATTTTAGTGTTCAGCGATGCGATTTCATCGCACATTTTCTGATATCTCACGCGTACCCGAGCAGCGTATTCCAGCCAAACACTCAACTCGCCTTCCATTGAATGCGGCAACAACACATAGTCAGATGGCTCTTCTAACGATTTGAAATTTAATGTAGAAATGGATTTTATCAGCACTAACAGCGGCACTTTGCGTTGCCGGCAAACTTCGACGATGGATCTCAGTTCCGCACACGGCGCATACCAATGCACTAACAACCGGGCCGTCGGCTCCCTATCCAATAAAAGCTCTAATTGCGAAAGTCGGCAGGTTAAGATCTGATCGTAGTTTTTCACCAATTGAGTACTCAACTGCGCCTGCTCTTTGGCATGTTCGCAGCAGATAATCAACGAGGTTGGATTGATTTGTCTGGCCATACACATTCCTTGTAGTTAACTGGTCATTTATCTCAGTAACTTCAAGGAATGTGCCAGAGTGAAGAGTTTAGGCGTTACAGTAATGCTTCCAGTACTCAAACGCCTGAGCATAGGCGCTGTCGCGATCCTGCATCTCTGCGAACAACACAACTGCCATAGTTGAAATAATGGTGTTGGCCATCAGCCCGAGATCTGATTCGGCCGTTGCAAATGGACATTGAACGGGCGCCGGAACCTCTGTCAGCATTTGTTCAGACCAGTAACACGAACTGACGTTACCTTGGTGGCTCAGCCAAACCGTTTGACTGACTTTGGGATTGTATTCCGATTCACCCGACACACCTTTGAATGAGACAACAGATTCGCTATGCTGACCAATCAGACTTTCCACTTCGGCGTGCAGTTGTTGAAATCCAGGGTGAAAACTGCCCCGCAAACCCAGCCTTGCGCCTCCTGGATTTAACGCACGAACTACTGTGTTGATTGGCGTACGTAAACCATACCGTTTTTTCCAGCCAATCATGGTTTCAGCTTGTGGAGCAAACTGAGCAAGCGGCAGGTAAACCAGATTGTCATTGGCCAACAGGTTTTGAGCATGTTCCGCGCTGTGCGCCACCGCAACGTTGAATCTGGATAAATACGATTCGGCATGCTCGCGTAGGGTCGTATTGTCCTGATAGCCATGCATCAGAATACGATACCCGTTATCAGCCAGGATCCGCGCCGCTAAAAGATGCCACGGCGGCCCGGCACTCTCACGCTTACCTGCATAGCACGGCCAATCGATATCCGCGCCGACCACCGGCAAACGTTTTTGGAAAGCTTTGACGAAACCGGCAATCTCTTCTTTTGTCTCGTTCTGAACACGGATTAACATCATCAGCATGGCCATCTGATCGTCATCACACAGGCCATCCAGATACTCATCCATCACCTGGTACGCTTGTTCAAATGTTAATGGTTTACGGCCACGCTCTCCGCGCCCAACAGTGCGGATACACTCTAAAATGGAACTCATACGTCTTCCTGTACAGATTGCAGCAACTCAGCATTATGCAATAAGGCTGCTCGCAGTTTGACGACATCACCTAAAATGATCAACGCCGGGCTCAGCCCTTTCAATTCAAGCGCATGTTTTTCAAGCGTTTCGAGAGACAATGTGTGCACTTCCTGCGTTGCACTGCACCCTTTACCGATAATCGCCACCGGGGTTGAACTGCTAAGACCGTGCGCCATCAGTCCCTGTTGAATCTGCGCTGCTTTTTCCAACCCCATATAAAACACTAAGGTTTGTCCCGATGCTACCAATTCAGCCCACGCAGGAAGTGACCCCGTCACAACCTGTCCTGTCACCAAAGTCACACTGCGCGACACCTCCCGGTGAGTCAGGGGAATCAGGGAACTCGCGGCACAGCCCAAGGCCGCCGTAATGCCGGGAATAACCTGGTAGGCCACGTTAGCCGACACCAGCGCTAATGCTTCTTCGCCTCCTCGACCAAATACAAACGGATCACCACCTTTAAGACGGACGACCTGTTTTCCTGCTTTCGCCTGACGCACTAATTCGGCGTTAATACTTTCCTGAGACATACTTGGCCTGCCGCAGCGTTTCCCCACGTAGATCATTTCCGCATCGGGATCGGCAAACTCGAGTATGTCGCGGCCAACCAGTCGGTCATAGATCACAACATCCGCCTGCTGAATCGCTTTTAGCGCCTTGAGAGTCAGTAGTTCCGGATCGCAAGGCCCGGCTCCAACCAACGTCACACGACCCGCTTGGGGCTGCGTTTTCGGTTTTGATGGTAGCGTACGCTGATACCAGTCAGTGTGACTAGAGAAGTCTCCTGAAAAGAAACCATCCAAAGATTGCTGTGTCATGCGTGGCGCTCCTCTTCATTTGTGACAAGCGATGTCTGACAGGTTTGCACCCATTGTTTGAGTTCCGGTAAACAGGAGCCACAGTTGGTACCGCATTTGAGTAACGTCTGCAACTGCTTCAGGTCAACACACTCTTTCGACTCAAGCGCCCGCTTAATCTGCCAATCAGTGACACGGTAACAGCTACAGATCAGCTTTGCCTGCTGCGTGGCCATACAAATGGACAATAGTCGACCGATATCAAGCGGCATCCCAAGTAACGACAGCAGCGCTTGATAGTCCGTTTTGATCGGCTTACCTGACAACATCAAAATAGCCGCCACTTCAGGATGCTCGCCGTGGATGGTGCAATCGATTCCCAGCCAGCCGGTTTCTAATTCTAATACCAAACGACGCTGAGTGAGCTGACGTTGAAAATCCTCAATGTTTCGCTCTTCCCTGTCCACAAACCGCCATATCTGACCGTTGCGTTCCTGTTGCAGTGATGCGTAGGTGCACAGTGAAAAATCCGCCCGACTTCCCAGATACATGCCATAGGTTTTCGCTTTTACCTGACTGAGGCTGACTGAAGATGATTTAAACGCGGGCTGCCCCGACTGCTGATCCGTGCATGCTTGCACCACAGCATTGATCTGGCTTTGGCCACCATAGCGCCCCGCCCAGTGCATGGACATAAACAACTGCTGGTCACTCAGAGCATTGTCCAACTCCGCAATGGCCAGAATAGAAGTATCGCCCTGTTCAAGCTCGACCAGTTGACCTGATTTGATGGCATAACTTTCAGCTGTCAGCGCATTTAGATACAGTGTCGGTTGCACTTCAGACGCGCTCAATTGTGCAATGTGTCCGGTACGAGTCATAGTATGCCACTGGTCACGCTGACGGCCCGTGTTTAACCACAAATCAGACCGGCGCACGCAGGGCACGGTCACTGCAAAGCGAGCCTTGCCGGTATCGGTTGAAAAATGATGATCACCAAAAGGTTTATTGCCTCCCCACTGCCAAGGAAGCCAATTGTCGTACGCTTCGTCGCTCAAGTGCGCAAACTGTGATAAATCCAACTTTAACGGCGTGCCACTATTGAGTCCGGTCATCGCCGCAAACTCACGAAAGATCTGGGCGGGCGTAGAATAATCAAACGCATCCGCGACGCCCAAATAGTCACATAAAGCACTGCCGACTCGTGCAATTTGCCACCAGTCAGGCCGGGTTTCCCCAGGCGCTGGCAAAAATTGTCGCTGGCGAGAAAGGCGCCGCTCTGAATTGGTCACCATCCCGTGCTTTTCTCCCCACCCAGAGGCCGGTAGCAGCAGATCGGCGTAACGCGCGGTATCAGTGTCCGCGGTAATATCCGACACAATGACAAAGTCACACTTTTCTAACGCGCGTCGTACTTGCTGGTTATCCGGCATCGATACCGCCGGATTGGTGGCCATAATCCACAACACTTTGATCTCGCCTCGCTCTGCAGCGCTGAACAGGTCAACCGCTTTCAGACCCGGCTGGGTTGCCACATTGGGTGCCTGCCAGAATTGCGCTACAGCGCTGATGTCTTCAGAAGTAAATCCCCGGTGCACGGCCAACTGATTCGCCAGACCGCCAACTTCGCGTCCTCCCATCGCATTCGGTTGACCGGTAATCGAAAACGGACCACTGCCACAACGATTGATCTGTCCGGTTGCAAGGTGCAGGTTGATGATGGCATTGCCTTTGTCGACACCCGATGTGGATTGATTAACTCCCTGGCAGAACAACGTAATGGCAGCGTGAGACGATGCGAACCAGTGAAAGAAAGTCCCGAGAATCGACTCACTCACGCCCAACTGTTGACTCAGCACATCCAACTGATAATGCGCTTTTTCAACCTCGGCCAGCAAAGCTTCAAAGCCTTCCGTATGCTCAGCAATAAAAGCTTCATCAACCGCCTGATGATCGCAGCAGTAGCGTAACAACCCATTGAACAGAGCGACGTCATCATCGTTACCGATCGGAATATGTAAATCGGCTTGCTCCGCTGTAACGGTGCGGCGGGGATCAATCACCACCAGTTTGAGGTTAGGATTTTGTTCACGCGCTTGTTGAATTCGACGAAAAATCACCGGATGAGTCCAGGCAGTGTTGGCGCCGGTGATAACAATTAAATCCGCCTTGTCCAAATCGTCGTAACTCACTGGCACGACATCTTCACCAAAAGCCTTACAATGCGCAGCCACCGCCGAGGACATGCACAACCTTGAGTTCGTATCAATATTGGCAGAACCGACAAACCCCTTCATGAACTTATTGGCTACATAGTAATCCTCGGTCAGTAACTGACCCGAGACGTACATCGCGACAGAATCCGGGCCATAGTGTTTAATCGCATCCGTGATCTTTTCACGCACGGTCTCAATCGCATCAGACCAGTTGATCTCGACACCATTCAGCCTGGGATACAGCAGACGACTCGGCATTTGGAGACTCTCCTTCAGCGCCGAACCTTTCACACAAAGTGCGCCCTGATTGGCAGGATGGTCAGTGTCACCTTTAATGCCTTGTTGTTGTATCGTCACTCCGCAGCCCACGCCGCAATACGGGCAGGTCGAATGGATTATTTGTTGTGTCATGCTCGATTCCTTTCTCTGAGGCAAAAAAAAGCCCCTCCTTAATGGAGAGGCTTCGTTGCCTGTGACGTCGGTGTAGTGAACTGCAGTACGAGTTCATTGTTAAATAGGTTAAAGCAAAATGATTGCCAACCTATTCTCTATTATAATTTTCAAATATTTCATAAAGTTAATAAAATCAACTCCACACAAGTTAAAGAGCACGCACCAACTTGGTTCACCATCTTCACCGATTTGGTGTGCCTATCACCTTTTGTGCATACGCTCTGTGTGAGCGCGTCAGTCTCAGGTAAACTTCTCAGTATAATCTTGTATCTAAAAGAGAACTGCCACATGCAAAGCGCCGAATACTTCATAGACCATCTTAATCTTCAACCACACGTAGAGGGCGGCTATTACTGCTCATCGTTTCGTTCCGACACACCGTTTGATGAAAACCGCCCACTCTGGAGCAGCATTTACTTTTTGCTGCGTACCGGAGAAGTCTCTCATTTTCACCAACTGACCGCCGATGAAATGTGGTATTTCCATGCAGGAGAGTCGCTGACTATTTATATGATTGATCCAGAGGGGCAACTGACCACTCAGCAACTCGGTCTGGATATTGAACGCGGTGAACAGCCTCAGGTACTCGTACCGAAAGGATATGTTTTTGGTTCCGCGATGAATCAGCCTGGCTTCTCGCTCGTTGGCTGCATGGTATCACCTGGTTTTACATTTGAGGATTTCACGCTTTACGATCGGAATGGCTTACTCAATCGCTATCCTCAACATCGCGACGTGATCTTAACCCTAACCCGAGAAACCTAACGACTTCTATAGGATCGATTGCGACACCGGATAAAACACCAGTTGTTCGTTTTCTACCATGAAGCAGTCCATACCTGCGTTATGGGCTGCGCTTTTGCCCAGTTCCGTGTCTTCAAACACAACGCAGTCACTCGCTTTGAGGCCTAATTTCTCAGCCGCAAGGAGAAACGTGTCTGGCGAAGGCTTGTGGTCCTGCACATCGGTGGCAGACACCACGGCTTGCAGCTTGTCCAGTAGGCGGGCATTGTCGAGCAGACGCAGCGCGCTCTCCCTCTGGCTCCCAGTGCCAACCGCCATCTTTTTGTGACCCATATACTGATCCAGAATCTCAGTCGTACAAGCAATGAGCGCAGGGGGCGTATCGATGCTGGCAAAAGCATCCATTTTGAAACGTGAGACCTCACTAGGTAGCAGGTTCATGTGATACTTACGATTGATTTCATTCGCAATTTTAAAGCTCGGCATACCACCCAAACTGTGCAGCCATACTTGATCAAAGGGAAACTGAAAATGCTCGGCGGTTTTAGCCCACGCAGCGAGGTGCGCAGGCATGGTATCAAGCAGCGTGCCATCCATATCAAAAATAAGGCCTTTGTATTTGGCAAGTTCGAGGGTCATGTTATCTCCCGTCGGTTTATTGTTAAATTTGGCATTCTGGAACAATTGTCATATTTCTGTAGTTTTTTATTACACAAAAGTACCAGATAATACAATTACATATGGTGCTAAAGTTATTTTTCAGCACAGCATATATTGATAGCACTATGAATAGTGCGTAGTATCATCAAAAAACATAATAATTCACGTCAGATACTCTTTCATCAGACTTAAGGTAATCTCATGAATATTAAGCAAAAGTTGTATTCATTGGGTGTGATTGCTATTTTGGGAATTGCGTTTCTCGTGGGAGCTACAACCCACTTCACTCAAACCACCGGAGAACTGAGCCAAGCCACTCAACTTGTCGACAAATTAGAAATTCGTCTTCTCAATCTTCGTCGTAATGAAAAAGACTTCCTGCTTCGCCACGACGCCAAATATCTGGATAAATTCGAAAAAAATCTTACCACGTTTTTAAGCCTTGAAAGTGAACTTTCTGGGTTACTGAGTGAACACAAGTTGCCATCCAGTCAACAACTGCGTACTGACATCCTTTCCTACCAAAAAAGTTTTCAGCAGTTGGTGGCCGGGTATCAAACGCTGGGCCTGAAGGCGGATCAAGCACTCAGAAATAACTACTATACGGCTTTCTCAGCACTGGAATCACGACTTGGCAGCGAAGATCTGGTCAAGCTCTTTGAATTTGATGAAAAAGTGGAAGCTGGAGAGCTGGACGCTCAATTGTTGACCGACGTCCCTGCCCCACAATTTCTGAAAACAGCAAATGCACTGGTTGCGCAAAAACAAGTGATTGGCCTCAAATATGACCAGGGCTTGCTCGGAGAAGCACGTACCCGATCGCACTCGGTAGAAAAGCAGTTCAGCGACTTTTCTACCAAGCTGAATGAGCAAATTGACGCGAATAACCAACAAGTATCGACGATGAAAACGGCGATTGTCGGTATTATCGTGGTACTTATCGCTGGTTTCATTTACTGGATCTCGCGCTCCATCAACCTTCAGGTTGCGTTTCTGCTCAATACCATTCAGGAAATCGCCAGAACCAACAACGTCGGCATGCGTGCTAACCTAAAAGGGAAAGATGAACTCGCTTCGATCGGCACTTACTTCAACCGCTTGCTGGAAAAACTGGAAGGACTGATTTCGGGCACTCAAACGAAAGCGGGCCAGCTATCCAGCAACACCGAAACTATGCACGGTGAGTTGCAGAGTGTGATTGAACAGTTCCACATTCAGGCTGATCACACCACATCCATGGCAACAGCCGTTCAGGAAATGGTCGCGACCATCAGCGAGATATCTGAAAGCACGTCAGTTGCGGTCGAAGGTGTCCAGCAGGCGTCTGTGAACGCTCAGAATGGCCGAACGGTCGTCGAGTCCACCGTAAGCAATATCGGCCAACTGTCTGCCACATTGGAAGACAGCCAAAATTCGATCTCATCACTTAATGATCATGTGGCGCAAATTGGCGGCGCGGTCAATATCATTCAGGATATTGCAGAGCAAACTAATTTATTGGCACTGAACGCGGCAATTGAAGCGGCGCGTGCTGGTGAGCAAGGCCGCGGATTTGCCGTGGTGGCCGATGAAGTGCGTGCGCTTGCCAGCCGTACACATCAGTCGACAGAAGAAATCACCAAGGTGGTTTCGGCGATTCAACATCAAATGTCTCAAGTGGTTGATGACATCAATCAATGTAATCAGCAAGGCCATGAAACACTTGATGCTTCCCAGAAGCTCGATGACAGCCTGAGCCAAATTATTCACGACATGGAAAACATTCAGGCCAACTCAGAGCGAATTGCGTCTGCAATTGAAGAACAAGGCATCGTGATGAATCAGGTCAGTGAGTCGATCACCGAACTCAATACCATCTCGGAAAACAACATGCACTCTGCTCAGCAGTGCTTGGTGGAGGTGGATGAAGTATCACGTCAGGCCCGGGATATGGACGCGGCGGTGGCAGAATTTACCACCAGCAAAAGCTAACCAAATATCACGACGATAACTAACCTCGGCCCCCAACACTGGGGGCTTTTTTATGCTTCATATTCAAGACAAATTTGCTTCTATTTTTTGAGAATCCATATACAACAAAACTAATAGGTGAAGTGTATTTCCACCTTGCTGTAACTAAGTTTAAGTGTGACCTCACAACCTCATAAGGCTAAGTTATGTTAAGGACAACGAAAACAATATATGTACTCCCTCTGCTTTGTTTTTCTGCCTCGTCACTGGCAGCCGAAGAGTCTGACATTGCCAAACGCCCTCAAACGGTTAACGACGTTTTTGTCCGTTCCGGCGTCCTGACCCCAAAGGGCCAATTCGCGTTTGATGCGTCATTAAGCTACACACAAAACTCTTCCAACAAAGTCTCCGTCGTTGGTTACACCATTCTTCCTACTCTTCTGGTCGGTCGAATAGAAGTCTCTGATTCCGATCGTACAACCATTACTGCCGGCTTATCGGCCCGTTACGGCTTGTTTGACGATACTGAAATTGAGATCCG
>NZ_WXWO01000075.1:0-36475 GCF_009904845.1 Vibrio sp. V38_P2S17PM301
CTTATTGATCTAAGTGTTTATCAACGCGTTTACTTTTATGTTGATGTGTTTTTTATTTAAGCAAAAAACCACATTTTGCTTACAGGAAATGAGAAATTATGACCAGCAGTGAATTGCTAGCCAAAAGTCGCCCGCTGACGGCGAAACTCGCGGACAATAAGAAATACGTTGTCACCCATTTAACGGGAGAAGAAGCAGTTTCTGAAGGTTGCCGTTTTTCATTGTCTGTGGCCTCAAACGCAGAAATCAACGAAAGCAACCTCGGTAAGAGTGTGTCAATCTCACTTGAACAGTTGTTTGAAACCCGAACCTTGTCTGGTTTGTGTATCTCGATTGAATTCACCGGTTTCAGTCAGGAAAAACAACTCTATTTCTATCAGATTGAAGCCGCCGATCCTCTGGCGTTACTGGCCTATCGACGTAACCGAAAGATCTTCCAGAATATGACCACCAAACAGATTCTGGATACGTTACTTGGCGATAGCGACTTTAAAAACTATTTTTCGTTTTCGGTATCCGGCGGTGGCAAAAAACATGACTATTGCGTCCAACTGGATGAAACGGATCAGCAGTTTATCCGGCGCCTGCTCGCCAGCGAGGGCTGGCATTTTCATGTCCGTCATGATTCGGGTAAGCCGTCGGTGGTGATCGCCGACTCTAACCAAAGATTTGAACCAATACCTGAACCCAAACTGTACTACCAGGACGGTAGCCAGGCTGCACATCGGGCACTCAGCAACTGGAGCCACGCCACGCACATGGGCAGCGCCAAAGTGTCGTTGGCGGACCACACTCAGGCACTGGCAGAAGTGTTTGAAAGCGGCGAGCGTAAAAGCGCGTTTGACAGCTCCCCATCGGCGCTGGCGCAAAACTGGTTTGGTCTGGGGCTCGACAACAAAAACGAAGCACGTGATGCCGCCAAACGCCAGATGGACGCACTGGATGCGGTCAAATCGGTCTCCAAAGCCAGTTCCAGTATTGCAGCGTTGGCCTGTGGCTTTACCTTCCGTCTCAATCAACACCCGCTCAGTTCGATGAATCAGGAGTACGTTGTTACCCGGCTGACTCATCACGTTTCCACCGACGAAGGTGGTACATCGCCGGTGTATCGTAACCAGTTCCATTGCATTCCGGCTTCAGTCACCTATCGCCCTCAGGTTCAGGATAAGCCCAAAGTGCACAGTGTCCATACTGCCTCCGTGACCGGCCCCAGCGGTGAGGAAATCTACCGCGATAAAGCCGGACGAATCAAAGTCCAGTTCCACTGGGACAAAGACGGTAAGCGTGACGAAAACAGCTCCTGCTGGCTGCCTGTATCACAAGGGCTGGCCAGCAAAGGGTTTGGCGCTCAGTTCACGCCGCGTATCGGCGACGAAGTATTGGTGCAGTACATCGACGGCGATCCCGATCGCCCGGTGGTTACGGGCTCGCTCTACAACACCAAAAACGCAGCGCCTTATAGCGCAGCTTCGCAAAGCGGCCTGAAAACCCGTTCGACCCCGAAAGGCAGCAGCAAACAAGGCAATGAACTGCGCTTCGAGGATCAGAAAGACAAAGAACATATCTTTCTCCATGCGGAAAAAGATCTGCTGATTGAGGTTAACAACGATAATCAGACTACGATCAAAGGAGCGAAACGCACACAAGTCGACAAAACGGTGACCCTGAATGCCAAAGAAGCCATTCAGGTTGAGGGAGATAAAACCCTCACTGCCAAAAGTAAGGAAGACTGGACCGGAGACAGCGGCAAAGATCTCAACCTGTCGGCGGCATCCAACATGGCGTTATCGGCCAAATCGTCGGTCACCGTCGACGGCAGTACGATATCGCTGAGCGGAAAAAGCAAAATTGAGCTCAAAGTCGGCGCCAGCAAAATTGAGATCAGCGCCAGTGGCATCAAGATTGACGCACCTCAGGTGGCGATTAATGGACAAGCAAAAGCCGAAATGAAGGCGGCAATGGTCAACATCGAAGGACAAGGAAAAGCCGATGTAAAAGCCGCACTCGTGACGGTAAACGGCAGCGCTATGACGCAGGTTAAAGCTGGCGCCATGGTGCAGATTCAGGGAGCGATAGCAAAGGTAAACTAATGACTTTACGCAAAATTCCATATCAACACGCTAGGGACATCATTGAGTTTTATTCGCCAAATGCGCAGTTTAGTCAGTTGGCCGCCGATGAGTGCTCCCCCACAGAGGTGATTAACGCCGCGATGGAGCAGGAAATGTTTGCGGACGCAGTCACATTTCTCGCCCACGCCATGCCGGTCAGGGAAGCCGTATGGTGGGCCGCCTGCTGCGCAGCTACGCGCAGTGACTGGAATGAACACGAAGCCAATGCCGTTCGCGCGGCGAAAGCCTGGGTACATACCCCGGACGAGACCAGCCGTCGTCACGCCGAACAAATGGCCGATCTGGCCGGGCTGGAGTCCGGCGCTGGCTGGGCCGCGCAATCGGCATTCTGGAGTGGCGGCAGCATGACCAAGCCCGATGATCCCATAGTGCCGCCCCCGCCTTACCTTTACGCGCAAGCAGTGGCCGGCAGTATCAACCTCAGCGCCGTCTTACCCGACGGTGAACACGCCAAACAGCGCTACCGCGACTTTATCGACATCGGCCTGAACATCGCCGCTGGCGGAAACGGCGAAAACTAGGAGTTTTTATGTTACCCGCAGCCCGTGCCACCGACATGCATATGTGCCCAATGCAAACCCCGGCACCCGTGCCCATTCCGCACGTCGGTGGCCCGTTATTGCCCCTGCCCACCACGGTATTGATTGGCAACCTACCCGCGGCCACCATGGGTCAAATGTGCGTATGCGTCGGCCCACCAGACAGCGTAGTCAAAGGCAGCGCCACGGTGCTGATCAACAACAAACCCGCCGCACGCATGGGCGATCTTACCGCCCACGGCGGCACGATCGTTATGGGCTTGCCAACGGTACTGATTGGTGGGTGAAGAGGCCACAGACCAAAGGAGCTGAATTGCTCCTTTGGGGTTAGGGGGGAGTTAAGGAAAGCAAGAGCGGTTGAATGTCATAGGCCTTTGAATAATTCAGCTCTGTGGTAGGCAAGATACTTTTTATGCTCATTTCTTATTTCAAATGACATGCCCTCGCTGACACCAATTATCTCTGGATTTTCTAAATCACTGGCGATCATAACCCGACCATGCTCATCAAACGAAATGAAGCCAAGATCGAATGCTTTATCCAGATTTGCCAACAACAACAAACCATTATACTTATCCAAACGTTCTTCGTTACTGGAAGCTCTCCATGGTTTGATGTGCGACGCGATCAGGATCTGAGTATTTTTATAGCCAGTCACCGCACATTTTCTCCACAATTGAATCAATTGTGTTCTAAAAATCCCTTGCCCTATTCTCGTGCTTACTAATATCTTCTTTTCTGTATCCGTTAGATTATCGTCAGACATGACTTGTCTGATATCTGCATTCACATCAACTTGTGCCAGATCGACAAGAAATTTGTGGTAACTCGATAACGCGGCACTATACATTCCATTACCTTTGCTATCATGACGCTTGAATGTATCTAACTGCCTGGCTTTTTCTTCCACTTGCAGAAATTGACGATAAGATCCTATGTCGGTGATAGGCTCTCGGATTTCTCCAGCGTCTTTCAGCCATTTTGAAATTGAGAATCTCACAGCCTTAGAATAGTTCTCAGCTGTTTTTTCTTTCTTGCCGATATCGATCAGCCACTGAAAGTATAACGCAGCTAAATCCGATAGGTTCGACACCAAGGCATCTTTAAGTTCATTTGATACAATAGAGCTTTTCATAAAATGAAATAGCTCGTCATCTAGATAAGCGTAAGAAATCGCTTTGGCCGAATATCGGTTGGTATTAAAAGCATCAAAATTTTCTTCGTATACGAGGTGCCAAAAGCCTTCACTCTTCAAATGGAAATATGGGTTCTCTGGTGTATTTTTATCCTTTCCTTCTGAAAGGTTATTAAAATGTACAGTAAATTGGTCCTTAAGCACTTGATCGAGCTTGATCCGATTTGAAGCAATGACCCCGATCTTAATGAGATCCATCACGGCCAGAAGCATACAAACTTTATGTGGACTCTTTCTGCTACCCCTTCGATTCATATTCAGATTGCGAAGTTTCTCTAAGTAGTACTCAAGCGACATATATTCCTCTTAGTTCTAAGCAATCTTCTTCAATACTACGGTTTTCCAAGTAATATCGTGTCTTTTAAGCATGTCTGTTTGTTCAGTAACCTGACATATAGAAAGGCATGACGACAAACATAAATTCTCTAGCTCTGATACCGACACATCAAAGTGTTCTCGTTCATCATGAAACGAACCATGACGCAACGTAATAACCAAAATCCCATTGTCAGAGAGTAAATCCGATAAAGTCTTAAAGGCCGCAGCACGGTTAGATGTCGGAAGATGCATCCAAACACCAGAGAGCAAAATAAAGTCATAAAGGTTTTCTAACCTGACAACACTGGTCAAATCCGGCAAAGAGTCGTTGATCCAATTAATTTCTTTAGCACTGTTCTCAATACCAAGTTGACGCATCCCACTTGAAGGCTCAACAGCAACGACCGAACAACCTTGTTTATGGAACCACCTTGCGTCGCGTCCCGTTCCTGCCCCTACATCTAAAACAAAACTACCTGAACGAGGCCAATAGGTACGACAAGAATGGTGAACGGATTCAAACTCTACCGAGTCATAGTATTTCGCCAGAGAAACTGCATTTTTATCGTAAAAAGAAGGCATTAAAGACATAGCCAATCACTTTGTTTTTCGTCAACTGATGATATACGGTTCACAAATATAAAACGATAAAGTATGAGAAATTGATGGAATATTGTGACCAGTACCTAACTAAAAAGTGTTATTAAAAGAGATAAGCTCACTCACTAAGTGCATGTGAAAATTAACTCTTTTGATAGAGAATATTCGTGTTATCGAAGCAATAAGATCTACGATTGCTGGAAAACGAAAAAACCCCAGCATTTCTGCTGGGGTTTTGAATGTGGCGGTGAGTGAGAGATTCGAACTCTCGATACGTTGCCGTATACACACTTTCCAGGCGTGCTCCTTCAGCCACTCGGACAACTCACCGAATTGTTGCGTTGACTGCGTTAGCCAACGAGGCGCTAATTTAATGATTCCATTGGTGTTGGTCAAGGGTAAATAGCAAAAAAAAGCGCTGAATGGGATCGTTTGGTCACTAATTAGCTAAACCGGGCTATATTTGCTCGATTTATGCTTGTTGATAGTAACCCGGTACCCGAAACCATTTGCGGCACAGGTCCAGGAAATAGCCGTACAGTACGCCCATTCCACACGACACAACGGCATTACTGGCTACGGCGGTCATGATCTGGTCGCCTGACGCGCCAACTGTCCACAAAATGGCAGTATATACTGGAGACTGGAACAACACGTAAGCCAGCAAATCCGAAACGTTTTTACTCAGCCGCGTGTCTGAGAGGCGACGCCCCTGGCGCAGTACGTAGTCACGGAACAGTCCATACGGCCAAGCAATGGCAATATTGACCGGGATCGACAGCGTTCTTGACGCCAACGACTGTTCAAACGTCATGCCCGATACAAAAATCTCAATCATCATCCCTGAGATGAAACAAAACACAACCATTGCAAAGGTGTCAGCAGCGGCGTGACGAATACAAAACGGACCTCTAGCTTTCATATTCATTTCCAGAATAAATATCTATAAAAAAGCACAAAGTGCAAAACCATAAACCATAACTTAAGCAAAAAAGCAGTTCATGAAACTATTAGAACATAGTCTTTAAAGATATAGATTCCGTTTTTTAACATAAGTGGTAAATAAATTACCAATTTACGTACAAAAACTAGCTTTAATCACTAACAAAGGATTCTAGTGATCGAATTTTTGTTGAAAGGATAGAAAAACGTTATTTAGTTACAGAAATCAGAGAGCAAGACGGCGAGTAAATCGAGATCTTCGGCTAAGGGACTGGATTGATTATCCAGGGCTTCTCCTACTCGCTCGATGACATCTGCCGCTGGTTGTGTCAGTTGCACGCCCAGCACCTGCTTTATTTTGTTTAAACGCAGGCGCGCATCTTGGTATTTATGGTTTTCAATGTCCACATAGAGGGCCACCAGGCTTTCTTCGTGAATCACCACTGAGGGCTGTTGAGAAGTCGCTTCACTGACAAACTGATACAGTAGCGGCGAGTAGCGATACAGAGCGTCATCCAGTTCGTTTTCGTCGATGGGTTTGGCAACAATATGGTTGGCGCCCGCGTTCATCATCCGCTGCTGGGTTTCTTTAAACACATCCGCCGTGCAACCAAAGATCAACGTTCTGGCTTTGCGGTTTTGCAACTGACGAATGGCTTTAATCGCCTCCACGCCGTCCATAACCGGCATATGGTTGTCCATCAGGATCAAGTCGTAGTGTTTATCCAGTAACTGGCGCACCGCGCGCTCGCCGTTTTCCACACAGTCACAAATAAACCCTTTGGAACGCATGAACGTTTCCATAATGATGGTGTTGGTGCGGTTATCCTCGACAATCAAACAACGCAAACCGGTGTAGTCCAGCTTGCTGTGCGTCTCGACCTCCACAGTGCCCGGTTCACATGGCTCAACGGCAATCAGAACGTCAAAGTTGCTGCCAATACCCTCCTCGCTGACCACAGTAACATCTCCGTCCATCAGCTCACAGATTTGCTTGACGATCGCCAATCCCAATCCGGTGCCCCCAAAGCGGCGGGTGGTTGAAGACTCGGCCTGCTCGAAAGGTTTGAATATCCGCCGCTGCGCTTCTTTAGCGATCCCGATCCCGGTATCTCGCACTTTCACCGATAAATAGGTTTTGTCGTTCATCTCGACTTCTTTGAGGTACACCTCGACAAAGCCTAAAGAGGTGAATTTGACCGCATTGTTGAGCAAGTTAAACAATACTTGACGAATACGTGCCTTGTCAGACAGATACCAACGCCCCGGCTCTACTTCCGAGAACACCTTAAACTGCAAGCCTTTCTCAAAACACAGCGTGTGGTAGACGCTGTTAATACTGCCGATGATCGAGTCGAGCGGGAATGGGGCGTGTTCCAGTTCCAGGTGCCCCTGCTCTATTTTGGAGAAATCGAGGATTTCGTTGAGCAACGTCATCATATGATCGCCAGATTCATAGAGTGATTTCATGTATTTACGCTGCTCATCCGTCAGATCGCTTTTCAGCAAGATCTGCGCAGTACCCAGCACGCCGTTCATCGGGGTGCGAATCTCATGAGACAAGGTGGCCAGAAAGGCGCTTTTTGCTTTGGTCGATGCCTGCGCTTTGACTTTCTCGGCTTCCAGATAGACCGTCTTCTGGTTAAAGCTGTCGATCAGATGGCGAATTTCATCCTGACTGCGATAATCCATATCGATGATCCCCCCTTCGCGGGAGGCGTCGACTTCCTGAGCAATCAATACAATCGGTTTGAGTAGATAGCGATTCAACAGATAGTAGCCCAGCATAACGCACAGCAACAAAATCGGCAGCAAGGCAAACTCGACCTGCGATACCAACTGATAAACTTCATCGTTGATCCGCCGCTGGGCGTTCACCACATCCATCTGCCAGCGAAAGTCCCCGAAGGACAATTCACTGATGTACACGCCTTTCGCTATTCGGAAGTTATGTTCAGTGATCGCATCGCCATACGCGTCACGCAAAAACACACCGAGTTGGTGGTCTTCGGCCATGCGACTGACAAAATCAATCAGGCTGTTGAGTGACAAGTCCACCGTGGCCACACCGGCAAATGCGCCATTGACGAAATACGGTGAAGAGGCAGTAAGCATCTGAATGTGGGTATAAGGGTCAATGTAGACTCGCGACCAAGCGATGCTTCCGGGCTGCGCGCTTGCAGACGTAATGTACCAGGTTTCGCGATCGTAACCACCGGACTGAGGGTTGTTCCAGGAATAAACCCGATCGACGTGCCCCTGCTCGGTACGGTTATAAAACAAACTGGCGTAGGCGGTATCCGGACGTACCGAATAAGGTTTGGGCCACAGCCCGCCACTCACCGTCACACCATTAATCACAGAAAATAGCGATCGTAATGCTTTGTCTTGACCCTGCGCATCCTGACCGCTTTGACCGATGCTGACGATACTTTGTAATATGCCCATTGAGCTGTTGAGCGGTTCCACAACCTGAGCGGCAAGCAATTCGGTTCGGGAATCGAGGTTTTGCTCCAGTGTGAAGCGGAGCGGCGGTTCAACCACGAGGTAACTGACCGTCCCGATAGTGGCGATAATAAAGCAGAGATAGACGGCGAGAGCAAAGATGCTCTTTCGCTTAAGCGAGGAACGAATTTCCATAAGTGATTGATTATCTCCTTCTATCTAAAAGCTATAGCGAATGCTGTAAGGCATCAAGTCTTTTTATCTAATTCTATGACTGCTACTATGACGCCTGTTGAATTCATCACAGTGGTAATTACATTGACTCTACAAGAACTCCTCGCGCTGCCAGAGCTGCAGGGCAAGTTGCTCAATGAAGCAAAAACACACGGTTTCGTTACCGCGATGGCGGCTGCTCCTCATGAACTTTCTCCGCACGAATGGCTGCCGTTCCTTTGGGGCGGTGAAGAAGTGGCGCCCTTTTCTGATGGCGAACAACTGGAGTGCTACATTGAGGCGGTAATTGCCCTGTGGAATGGCTATCGCCCCGCTCTGCTCAACAACGGCTGGAGCTGGCCAGAGCTTTGTCAGTTAGACGAAGAAGAGATCGTCAACGAAGCCACGCGTGATTTTTGTGAAGGTGTTCTGCAAGGCTGGCAACTGTCACGCGACGATTGGGAAACCATCATGCCGGAAGACAGCGAAGACAACGCGCTACTGGGCGGCGTTCTGCTGTCTTTGAGCATGCTCTACGATCCGGAAACCTCTATTGCCACTCTGGCTGAACAAGGCATTGAGGGCTTAGAGCAGTTTGAAGAGATTTACAATGCGATGCCAACGATGCTAAGTGGTTTGGCTATGCGCGGCGCAATGCTGGCTGCCGATCAGTAAGCATTGACGTTACGGCAAAATAACCTGGCTATTGCCAGGTTTTTTTTATTTTTCCACCGCATGCCAGTCAAAGTCATCAATGCGTTCATCGGCGATGTAAAACACCCGATCGCCTGGATTGATCACGGTATCCAGCTCCGGGTTCAGTTGAATACCTCGCCCGCTGTCGATGGCAATGAGTGTCGCTTTGTGGCGCGCTTTGATGAAGGTAAACACCCGCTCAACACTGATGGCGTCACTGTGTTTGGGGTAGACGGTAGAATATTGTGTCATGCCTCGCGTTGAGGCCAGCAGCTCCTGGTGCAACTTGCTGGAGCCCGGATCCACCGCCGCTTTCGCCAGCATTTCAGCGCCAACCGCCGGAATACACTCGGCATTCGGGCAGTGTTGGCTCAGAAGCTCGCTGAGCGCTTCATCTTTAAAATACGCCAGCAAATGCGCGTTAGGATTACGGTTGGCGCAGTAGAGCGCTGCTGAGAGCGTCACGTCGTCTTCCAAGTTATCAACGATGATGCAACTGGCCTGATCAATACTGGCGTTTTCCATTTCTTTTGCATCGGTGTAACTGTTGACACGCACAAAACCGATTTCCCCGGGCAACGGATTTTCGATGTCACTGCGGCTGCACAATACAATCGGACGCTTACCGGTTTCTTCATGTTGCAGCATTCTGATCATGTGTATGGTGCGCTGGCCATTCCAGCCCAATAACAAGATATGATTGCTCAGATTCATTTTACGTTTCCCCAGAATTCCTGCTCTCCAATACTCCACCGCCTCGCTGGCAATACGACCCAGCAAAGCTGCAAACAAACTCAGCCCGGCCGGTATTACAAACAGCAACACCACCCATTTGCCCGCATCCGACTGCGGCGAGTAATCACCATAACCGACGGTCGAGGCCGTCACCATCAGGTAGTAGACAAACGTTGCCGGGTCGTCCGTCAGCGCCTGCTCGCCCGCCAAACGGAGCAACAGCCACGATAAGACTAAATACGCGATCAGAAACAACAACAGGTTGCGATTGCTGATGTCGAACAGTCGCGCATTGACCCATTGTTTGAACGTTAACCAGATTGACATTGATATTCCTGTGTGACGTCCACGATGTGTAACATGGGGTAAGTATCAGGCACAAAAAAACCAGCCGCTACGGGCTGGTTCTAATTCTGTGCACCTTATCAATCCGTTAAGCATTGCCCTTGACTTGCATATTCAGTTGCTCTGCAAAGTCCAGCATGCGATTAAGAGGGATAAGCGATTTCACACGCACCTCTTCATCAACGAAGATTTCATGTTCCTTGCCGCCATCGCGCAACGCGCTTTCAATTGCGCTCAGCCCGTTCATGGCCATCCAAGGACAATGCGCACAACTGCGGCATGTCGCGCCAGCGCCGGCCGTTGGTGCTTCAATCAGCTCTTTTTCCGGCACCAGTTGTTGCATTTTGAAGAAGATGCCTTTGTCGGTGGCCACAATCATCTGTTGTTGCGGTAATGCTTTGGCCGCTTTGATCAACTGACTGGTCGAGCCGACAGCGTCGGCCAATTCCACGACGCTGGCTGGTGACTCCGGGTGAACCAGTATCGCGGCATTTGGGTACAGGGATTTCATTTTACGCAGAGCGTCGGCAGAAAATTCATCATGCACTACGCACTCACCTTGCCACAGCAGCATGTCTGCGCCCGTTTTATTGGCAATGTACGAACCTAAGTGGCGATCCGGGCCCCAGATGATGGGTTTGTCTTCCGCATCCAGGTGTTCCACGATCTCAAGTGCAATACTGGAGGTCACCACCCAGTCTGCTCGCGCTTTCACTGCAGCCGACGTGTTGGCGTACACCACCACGGTGTGGTCCGGGTGCGCGTCACAGAATTCGGTGAACTTATCCGCAGGACAGCCCAGATCCAACGAACATTCAGCTTCCAGTGTGGGCATCAGAATTCGTTTCTCTGGTGTCAGGATCTTGGCTGATTCCCCCATAAAGCGCACGCCAGCAATGATCAGCGTAGACGCTGGATGGCGGTTGCCAAATTTGGCCATTTCCAGCGAATCACCGACAAAGCCGCCGGTTTCTTCCGCCAGAGCCTGAATTTCAGGGTCAGTGTAATAGTGGGCAATTAAGACCGCGTCTTTTTGCTTAAGCAGCGTCTTAATGTTGTCAATGTGGACTTGTTTTTGTGCTTCAGTCAGTGGAACTGGCTTGGGTGGAAACGGGTATACGGTATCTATTTTATCTAATATGTGGCTCATTGCTCTTGCCTACGCAACTTCCAATAATCCGCGTATTGTACACCTGTTAACAGCTGTGGATCAAAGAATAGCAAAAGAGGCTGACGGGCAGCCTCTTCTCATACGCATCTGGTTTCTATTTGAGCTTTTGCTTGGCAAGCTCAGCAGAAGCGCTGGTCGGATACTCGTCGACCACTTGCTTATAGAACTTTTGTGCCTGTGCATCATTGTTGTTGCGCTCGGCAATATCACCCAGCTTCACTAATGCATCTGCACGTTTGTTGGACTCTTCGTACGTCAGTACGGCAGCGAAGCTCTTGGCGGCGTCTCTATCCTGCTTTTTGGCAAAATAAAGCTGACCCAGCCAGTAATGCGAGTTCGCGGTAAAGGACGAATCCGGATAATCTTTCTGGAATTTTTGGAATGCCGCAATGGCACCGGTGTAATCACGCTTTTTCAGGATCATATCAACCGCATCCTGATACGCGGCCTGCTCGCTGGCGTTAGTACTAAACGTACCACCGGCCGACTTGGCAGACGCCGCTTTGCCGCTCGTTGCGGCTTTAGGCGCGGAATTCATCTCGCTACGCAGTTTATCCAGTTCGACAAACAGCTCACGCTGACGTTGCAACATCTGCTGCATGTCATGGTTGTTCTTTTCAAGTTGACCACGCAGGCTGCTGACTTCGTGTGACAGCTCGTCAATTTGCTGCTGCATCTGAATCTGCAGGCGGTTACGACTTTGTAGCATGCGCTCCAGGCGTGCGACATCCGTCTCGTTGCCGCTGGCTGACGCAGACGCGCGAGATGAAGATGAGGAGTTTGATAGATCAGATACTGGGGCTGGTGCAGCGAACGCCAGGTTCGCTGCACTTGCCAGTAACGTAAGCGCGGTAATTCGCTTTAAGTTACTGAACATGAGGCATTTCCTCGATTAGTAAACCAGAACAGCGCGGCGGTTCTTAGCGTACGCTTCTTCTGAGTGAGACAGAAGAAGTGGCTTTTCTTCACCGTAGCTGACGATAGACATTTGGCTTGGCATTACACCCAGAGCTTCCAGGTATTTCGCGACTGCCTGTGCACGACGCTCACCCAGTGCGATGTTGTACTCAGGAGTACCACGTTCGTCTGCGTGACCTTCGATAGTGACGTTCACTGAAGGGTTCTTCACCAGGTATGCCGCGTGTGCAGCCAGCATATCTTCGTAATCGCCAGCGATCGTTGAGTTATCGAATGCAAAGTAAATAGTTTGGTTCTCACGTAGCGCTTGCTCTTTCAGCTCTTGCTCAGTCAGTTGACCGTTGCCATCGATTGGCGATACCACTGTAGTATCAACACCGTTAGCAGAACCTGACGTAGACTGGTTAGTTTCAGAGCCTGAAGCGTTAGCCGCTTCATCACTTGAACTACATGCAGTCACTGCAAGTACTGGTAGCGCAATCAGCAGCCCTTTAAGAACTTTGTTAAGTTGCATTTTGTTTTTTCCTTACTTTTTTGTATTTACTTGCTATAAAAACGGTGACCACGCCGGCGCTCTTACACGCCCGTTAGTTGCCGGTAGTCTAGCCTTAAATCGCCCATCAATCGACACCATCGACAGAACGTTTGTGTCGTTATAGATAGAGCTGTAGATAACCATACCGCCGTTCGGAGCGATACTTGGCGACTCATCCAGTTTTGTTTGCGTCAAAACTTGCACTGCGCCGGTCTCTAAATCTTGTTTTGCCAGGTTAAAACCTGAGTTGCTGCGGTGAACCATCACCAGGAAGCGGCCATCCGGAGTGATTTGTCCGCCCTGATTCTGCATCCCCTGCCAGGTGACACGTTTGGTTGAATTGTCAGCCAGGTTGACCTGATAGATCTGTGGACGTCCACCACGGTCTGACGTGAAGATCAATGACTGACCATCCGGCGCCCAGTATGGTTCGGTGTTGTTAGCACGACCTGAAGTCACCTGAGTCAGTTTCTTGCTGTTCAAATCGAGAATGTACACTTGCAGGCTGCCGGTTTTAGACAATACCAATGCCAGCTTGCTACCATCTGGTGAGAATCTTGGCGCACCGTTATGACGCGGGTATGACGTCATCTTCTCACGTTCACCTGAGTAGATATCCATCACGTAGATTTCTGCACGGCCATTCTGGAAACTGACGTACGCGAGCTTTTTGCCATCCGGAGACCAGGCTGGTGACATCAGAGGCTGTTTCGAACGCAATACCAGTCGCTCGTTGTAACCATCGTAGTCAGCCACACGCAGTTGGTACGGATACGTGTCTTTGTCGTTCACGACCACGTAAGCAATACGAGTCAAAAATGCACCACGCTCACCTGTCAGCTGCTCGTAGACCAGATCTGAGATTCGGTGAGCGTATTCACGCAGGCGGTTGGCTGGCACGGTGGCACGCTTATTAAACAAAACGTGGTCCTGAGCAGCAACGAGCTGGCCGTCATCACTCAATGCCTGGCTCTGGCCTTTCGTCAATTGACCACGGACCACATCGACTAACTGATAGCTGATCACGTAGTTACCATTGGCATCTTGCGTGATCGACCCTGTGAGCAGTGAATCCACTCCCAGAGACGTCCAAGACGGGTAATTCACTTCGGTGTCACTGTATGGCGTCTCTGGCATTTTACTGGTCGCCACAGGGCTAAATTTACCACTGCGTTGCAGGTCAGAGGCGATGATCGCTGAGACATCCTGCGGCAGTTTACTCGCGCCTTCCCACTTAAAAGGTACGATCGCGATTGGTCGTGCTGAATCGACCCCTTCGGTAATCACCAACTCGAGCGCGGCATTCGCTGAGTTGGCAACGGTACACATCAGTAACGTTAACCCTAGTAATAATCGTTTGATCACGTTGGTCATCCTTTATTTAAAAATCAACGGTTAAGTTAATATTACGCAGTTGTTTGATCACATCTGGATCTTTGGACATCGGGAAGTTACCGACCTGACTGATCGCACTTTTTGCCGCGTTACACAGTCGTGAGTCACCACCCAGTACAGACACACTGCTGACCACTGCGTCACTGCCAGTCGGAACCAGCTTAATATTAACCCGGCACGACTTTCCCAACAGGTAGTCGTCCTTGATGATTCGACTTTGAATCAACTGAGTGTAAATCGACGAGAATCGCGCCACTTCACTCGCCATATGCTGACCTTTCGCGGCCTGATTCTGCGCGGATTCATCTTCCAGGCCTGCAAAAATATCGTTCAGAGCCGCTTCCTGTTCTTTACGTTCACGCTCAATACGTTCCAAGCGTTCTTTCTCTTTGCGCGCTTTTTCTGCGGCCTCTTTGGCGGCTTTTTCTTTCGCCAGACGTTCTTTTTCGGCCTTTTCCGCCGCTTCACGCTGTTTACGCGCTTTCTCTTCGGCTTCCTTCGCTGCTTTCTCACGCGCTAAACGTTCTTGCTCAGCTTTTTGAATCGCCGCTTCTTTTTCTTTGCGTTCCGCTTCAAGCTTAGCAGCCCGCTCACGTTCCTTGCGAACCCGTTCTTCTTCGGCTTTGCGCTCCTGCTCTTTCTGCGCGCGCTGTTTTTCTGCCTCCCGGGCTGCTTGTGCGTCTTTCGCCTGCTGCTCTTTCAGCTTACGAATGCGCTCTTCTTCGGCTTTGCGGTTTTTCTCCAGTTGCTCGCTTTCGCGTTTGAGTTTGTCCAGACGCTCCTGCTCTTTCTTCGCCGCAGCTTCACGCTGACTGCGAATTTGCTGAGCCTGTTTTTGCACGGCCGACGGGTCAATGACAACCGCCTGAACCATCTGGCCACTTTGCTGTGGCTTATTCATCGTAAAGTCCGTGCCAAACAGCAGAGCCGCCACCAGCAAGGCATGCAGACCGATCGATATTGCGACCGGTTTGCCATACTCATTTCTTTTGGATTTGTGGTTTTTCATCTGCTTTACGGAACTTATTCCTTGATATCCGTTAACAGGCCGACTTTCGGTATGCCTGCTCGGCTTAATTCATCCAACACCAAAACAACTTCAGCGTACGGAGTTTGCGCATCGCCCCCCACCGCTACCGGAGAGTCCGGTTTGAGTGACAGCTCCGCTTTAACACGGACGATCACGTCCTGCAGTGACAGGCCGCGCACCATGTCTTCATCGTTGACACTGACACCAAGCTGACCTTGTTTATCAATTTCAACGATGATGAAGCTCGCGTCGCTGTCCCCGGCCATTTCGCTGGCTGGTTTTGCGGTCGAGGTTTTAGGCAACTCGACATCGACACCCTGAGTAATAAAGGGCGACGTCACCATAAAGATGATCAGCAGCACCAGCATAACGTCGATATAGGGTACGACGTTAATCTCTGCGGTCATCTTGCGTTTTTTTCTTTGGTAGCCCGCCATCGCTTATTCCTTGTTGGCCATCGCCTGGCGGTGAAGAATGCTGTGGAACTCTTCTGAGAAAGTCGCGTAGTTGTGCTCTAGCTTACTCACTTTATTGCTCAGGCGGTTGTAAGCCATAACGGCCGGAATGGCAGCAAACAGGCCCATCGCGGTCGCAACCAGTGCTTCTGCGATACCCGGTGCCACCATGGCCAACGTTGCTTGCTTGACTTCACCCAGCGCGATAAAGGCGTGCATGATCCCCCAAACGGTACCAAATAGACCAATGTAAGGGCTGATCGAACCCACGGTCGCCAAAAATGGCAAGCTGGTTTCAAGATCATCCACCTCACGAGCCACCGCCACGCGCATCGCACGGCCAGTGCCTTCCATAATGAACTCCGGAGATGAGGCGTTGGATTTTCTCAGACGCGCAAACTCGGTAAAACCGGAGTAGAAGATTTCTTCTGATCCGGTCAGTTCGTCTTTGTTTTTCTTCACACTTTGATACAGCACGGACAGATCGTTGCCAGACCAGAACTTGTCTTCAAACGCTTCGGTGTCTTTTTCTGCACGAGAAAGCACTTTGCTGCGCTTGATGATCATTGCCCAGGAAGCGATCGACATCCCCAACAAAATGAGCATGACCAGTTTGACCAGCAAACTAGCCTGTAAAAAGAGGTCAAGGATTGAAATTTCAGCGGTCACTCTGTGTTAACTCCATAACAATTGATTGAGGCATAGCAATGGGCCTCATTTTCTTATTATCGATACATGCTACCTTAACCATTGCCCGGCACAATATATGCCCCTCAGGATTGACGATCTCCTGACAGAATGTGATCGAGGCCTTTTTGAGCTCAGAAATGGTGGTGTTGACGTTCAGATGATCGTCCAATCGCGCTCCCTGAAGGAAGTCGATATCCATGTGTCGGACAACAAAGCCAATGCTTTGTTCCAAAAGAAGTTGTTGTGAAACGCCTACCGAACGCAGCATCTCTGTGCGGGCACGCTCGAAGAATTTCAGATAGTTGGAGTGATACACCACCCCACCAGCGTCGGTATCTTCATAGTACACAACAACCGGCCAAATAAATTCACGGCTTGTAGCTTGCAAAACGGCACCAATTCAACAACAAAATTAGACGGTTACTATAACGCAACCCGTATCCAGTTGTGAAAGGCAATTCACCGTTTTCACAGCAATCGGACAAAAAATTAGCGCTATCCCGACGAAGTAGCGCTAATTCAGAGAAAATTCAGAACTGCAGGTAAATTGTTACAATCTGTCTCACACGAAATACTGGTAAGTCAGATAGAGCAAAATCGCCAGCGAAAAGTACGGGCTGAACAGAACCTGCCAGTACCAGCGCCTTGGTTTGAAACCTATTCCAAACACCATGCTGGCGCACAGTGCCCAGATCATCAGTGGCGCGATGATCACGTTAAAACCACCAATGGCATTGGCATAGGCGTGTGGGTCCCACATCACCAAGCCCACATGCATAAAGCCCAGGATAAGGGATAAAGCTCTCAACAGAGCCTTATCCACCGGAGCATGCAAGCGGGTTACCTGCTCAGCGAGGTTACTCACTGTCTTTGTCCATCATTTCCGAATGCTCTAACCAAAGAGCGTTGATGATACCGAATGCACAAGCAAGTAGTACACCGAGAATCCATGCGAAATACCACATAGTAAAGGCTCCTTAGTATAGTGAGTTTTTGTTTTCTTCAATGAACTTGCTGTCCAGACGACCAAACATTTTGTAGTAGGTCCAGGACGTGTAACCCAGAATGATCGGCACCATCACAAACGCAACAGCAGTCATCAGACCGAGAGTCAGTTCACTTGACGTCGAATCCCACATGGTCAGGCTGTTACTGGCCACCAGGCTAGACGGCATAACGAATGGGAACATTGCAAAACCAGCAGTCAGAATGACACCGGCGTTACCCAGGCTGGACGCCAGGAATGCAAAGCCACACTTTTCTACGCGTGATGCCAACACCGCCAGCAGCGGCATCACCACGCCCAGCGCCGGAGCAATCCACATTAGTGGGTATTCCTTGAAGTTGTTCATCCATGCGCCCGCCGACGTTTCTACCACTTTATTGAGTGGGTTCGACGCGGCATTGTGGTCGATAGCACTGGTGATCACGTAGCCGTCGATGCTCTGAATCCAGAAACCAGCCGCAACGAAGGCAACCACAGTCAGCAGCCCCATGATTTGCGCAACGCCACGAGCACGGGTATGCAGATCGCCAGTGGTTTTCATCTGCAGCCAGGTCGCGCCCTGCATAATGATCATAAACAGGCTGACCAAACCACACAGCAGTGCAAACGGGTTGAGCAGGGCGAAGAACGAGCCGTGGTATGTCGGCATCAGCAGTTCGTTCAACTTGAATGGTACGCCTTGCAACAAGTTACCGAACGCCACACCAAAGATAAGTGGCGGTACGAAACCACTGATAGAGATACAGATATCCCAGTTTTTGCGCCATTTTGGATCTTCGATCTTAGAGCGGTAGTCCAGACCGACCGGACGAAGCCACAGCGCCGCCAGCGTCAGGATCATCGCCAGGTAAAAACCAGAGAATGACGTTGCGTACACCAGTGGCCACGCAGCAAACAGCGCACCACCAGCGGTGATCAACCATACCTGGTTGCCGTCCCAGTGTGGGGCAATTGAGTTGATCATAATACGGCGTTCAGTGTCATCTTTACCGATGACAGGGACCAGCGCACCAACCCCCATATCAAAACCGTCGGTAATCGCGAAGCCAACCAGCAGGACACCAATCAGTACCCACCAGATCAGTCGCAGAGTTTCGTAATCAAACATAATAGTCTCTCCTTGCCTTACGCTTCTACCTGGCGATCCAGCTTATCTTGTGCAGATTGCGGATTCTGTTCGAAGTGGTAGCGACCCGTTTTCAGGCTGCTTGGGCCTTTACGTGCAAATTTCAGCATCAGGTACACTTCAGCAATCAGGAATGCGGTGTACAGCGCCAAAATGGCCACCAGCGATGTGATGATCTCTGTCGCAGTCAGTGCCGATGCCGCAAAGTGTGTCGGCAGAATCTCACCTACAGCCCAAGGCTGACGGCCGTACTCTGCAACAAACCAGCCGGCTTCAATCGCAATCCAAGGCAGTGGAATACTCAACAGCGCCGCTTTGAGCAACCAGCGTTTCTGTTCGATCTTCTGACGACAAGTCTGAATGAACGCCGCGCCGAAGACAAACAACATGACAAAGCCACACGCCACCATGATGCGGAAAGACCAGAACAGAGGCCATACCGTCGGGATGGAATCATCAGCAGCCGCCTGGATCTGTTGCTCAGTCGCGTCTGTCACGTTTTCGGTGTAGCGTTTTAGCAGCAGGCCGTAACCCAGATCGCCTTTCACTTCGTTGAAGGCAGTCATGTTGGCTTCCGACTTGTCACCGGCACGCAGTTTTTCAAGCAGCTCGTAAGCGTACATACCGTTACGGATACGCTCAACGTGCTCAGCACGCAGATCCTTCAGGCCAGTGACCTGCTCATCGAGTGAACGGGTAGCAATAATGCCCATTACGTAAGGGATCTTAATAGCGTAATCAGTGTGCATTGTTTCCTGATTTGGTAGACCAAACAGGGTGAACGACGCCGGCGCAGGTTCCGTGTTCCATTCTGCTTCAATCGCCGCCAGTTTCACTTTCTGAACTTCACCCAGTTCATAACCTGAGTCATCACCCAGAACCAGAGTCGACAGAATGGCCGCAATACCAAATGAAGCTGCCACAGCAAAAGAACGACGCGCGAATGCGATGTCACGACCTTTCAACAGGTAGTATGAGCTGATGCCTAGAATGAACATCGCGCCAGTCGTATAGCCAGCAGAAACAGTGTGTACGAATTTCACCTGAGCAACCGGGTTGAAGACAACCTCAGCAAAGCTCACCATTTCCATTCGCATGGTTTCAAAGTTGAACTCAGCACCTACCGGATTTTGCATCCAGCCGTTTGCAATCAGAATCCACAGTGCAGAGAAGTTTGAACCCAGAGCAACTAACCACGTTACAGCGAGGTGCTGTCGTTTTGTCAGGCGATCCCAGCCAAAGAAGAACAGACCCACAAAGGTCGATTCTAGGAAGAAGGCCACCAAGGCTTCAATAGCAAGAGGGGCACCAAAAATGTCACCAACATAGTGGGAATAGTAAGACCAGTTTGTACCAAACTGGAACTCCATGGTCAGGCCGGTAGCCACACCCAGAGCAAAGTTAATACCGAACAGCTTACCCCAGAACTTGGTCATGTCCTTGTAGATTTGCTTGTCGGTCATTACATAGAGTGACTCCATGATGGCCAGCAGAAATGCCATACCTAAAGTCAGTGGAACGAACAAGAAGTGATACATCGCAGTGAGCGCAAACTGCAACCGCGATAGATCAACGACGTCAATCATGGTAACTCCTTTGTGTCGGCTGAAATGACACTATCGACATAACGAGCAACGCAAGCCCCCATGTTGTTCAACATTGAAACTTGTTGATAAAAAACATCATATTGTTGCAATTATGTACCGTAATGGTTAGTTAATTGTTAAGCATCAGCTAATATAGCTAGGGCTAATATTACTGCTAAAAACAACTTGTTTCAAAAGGTTTATAGGCGAAAAACGCTTTGATTTAGGTCAAGTTTTCGCTCTCATTTTTGACTAAAAAACAGACAAATTGATTTCAATCAAGCCAATTTGAATTTTGATGTTGCATTTCAGTGATCCACAGCAAGTTATCGGAATTGTTGATAAACACCTCCATAACAACCCACCATAGATCATTACGCCCTAAGGGTTATACGAGTTTGCGGTTTAGTGAGCTTGGTCACACTAAATAAAAAGCCGAACTGTGAAGTTCGGCTTGGTAACCTTATTTTTCAATTCCGAAGTGGAGATAAGCCCTGTCGGTCGCGATTCGCCCTCTTGGCGTGCGCTGCAGGTAACCCTGCTGGATCAGATACGGTTCGAGTACGTCTTCTATCGTGTCACGCTCTTCACCTATGGCGGCAGCCATGTTGTCGATGCCCACCGGTCCGCCACCAAATTTCTCCATGATGGCCAACAGCAACTTGCGGTCCATGTAGTCAAACCCCTGATGGTCAACATCCAGCATGTTCAGCGCTTTGTCGGCGATATCGGGACAAATATGGCCATTGCCTTTCACTTCCGCGTAATCACGGACACGGCGCAGTAAGCGGTTAGCGATACGTGGCGTACCACGGGCACGACGCGCCACCTCCAGTGCCCCTTCCGGGTCAATCGACAGGCTCAAACACTCGGCACTGCGCTGCACAATATGCTGCAAGTCGGGGATTTTGTAATACTCAAGACGCTGCGTAATGCCAAAACGGTCTCGCAGCGGTGATGTCAGCGATCCCGCTCTGGTCGTCGCCCCAATCAGGGTGAACGGCGGCAGATCAATTTTGATTGAACGCGCGGCCGGACCTTCCCCGATCATGATGTCCAGTTGGTAATCTTCCATCGCCGGATACAGCACTTCTTCAACCACTGGACTAAGACGATGAATTTCATCGATGAACAGAACGTCATTTTCTTCGAGGTTGGTCAAAAGCGCAGCCAGATCACCGGCTTTTTCCAGTACTGGCCCCGAGGTGGTGCGGATATTCACCCCCATTTCGTTAGCAACAATATTGGCCAACGTGGTTTTACCCAGGCCCGGCGGGCCAAATATCAACAGGTGGTCAAGCGCTTCCTCACGCAGCTGCGCGGCTTTGATGAAAATTTCCATCTGGTCTCGGACGTGATCTTGCCCCTGGTAGTCTTCCAGCTTTTTCGGTCGAATCGCTCGGTCGATCACGTCTTCGTCTTTAAATGCCGGATTTTCCGGGGCAATCAGGCGATCAGCTTCAATCATAACGGGCTTCCTGACTTATCCACTTAAACCATCGACTTGAGTGCGTCACGGATCAGCGCTTCGCTGCTCATCCCTGGCTGGGCAATCTGAGCCACCACTTTGGACGCCTGAGTCGGTTTGTAACCCAGCGCCAGCAGTGCGCTGATGGCTTCTTCTTCCGCTTCTTGTTGCTCAGACATTGGCGCAGAATCGACTGGCGCCGCATCCGTTGCCGGGGTAAACAGATCGCCAGCCCCCCATCCTTTCAGACGGTCTTTCATTTCCACCACCAATCGCTCGGCAGTCTTCTTACCCACACCGGGTAATTTCACCAAGGTGGAAATATCTTCACGCTCGACACAAGCCACAAACTGGCTGGCGGTCATACCGGACAAAATGCCCAGCCCCAGTTTCGGACCAACACCGTTGGCTTTGATGACTTCACGAAACAGTGCGCGCTCTTTCACGGTGTTAAAACCATACAACAACTGAGCGTCTTCACGGACAACAAAATGAGTGTAGATGACGGCTTCTTCTCCGGTATTCGGCAGCTCGTAAAAGCAGCTCATCGGCATTTGTACTTCATAGCCGACGCCATTCACTTCTATCAGCAGTTCCGGGGGTTGTTTTTCGATCAATGTGCCTCGAAGACGTCCAATCACGTTGTGTTCTCTTGTTGGAAGGAAATTTGAGACAGGATAATAAAGAACTGGATACACATCCAGTTCTTTGTGCAGATTTGTCGTCGCTTCAGGCCTTTGATACCACTCGATCCAAATTGTGCGTCAGGCGGCGAACATCATCCACTTGTTGATGCAGTTTCTCCCCTTGTCTGGCCACAACCGTTGCCACGCTTTTGGTGTCGTTGACCCCACGAGCAACGTCACTGCTGGCCAAATCGAGTTCCTGGAGTGAACTCATCTGTTGCCCCATCACCGTCACCAATTGTTCGACCTCACCCGAAATGCCTGTTACCTGAGTAATGATCGCGTTCATCTGTCCAACACTGGCCTGCATCACTTTTTGTCCTTGTTCGACATCCTGCTCACTACTGTCGAGCAACTGACGGATCTCAATCGCTGACTGACTGCTTTTCGCCGACAACTCACGCACCTGATCCGCCACCACAGCAAACCCTCGCCCCTGCTCTCCTGCCCGCGCCGCTTCGATCGCCGCATTCAATGCCAGCAAGTTGGTCTGCTCCGCCACTGAAGTAATTAAGTCGGCCACTTTCATGATGTCCTGGTGGCTGGTCATGATCTTGTCCATTGCCGCGGTGGAGGCATCAAGCAGTTGGCTGCTTTTACCGGCCTGTTGGCCCACCTGCTCACTTTGCCGCTTCAGCGCCTGAACAAAACGCGATGACTCCCCCACTGTTTCAGAGAGCAGATGCACCTGCTGACTCATCTGTTCTGCCGCACTCGCCTGCGATTCACAGTTCTGATTGAGTTGAGTCACTTGTTGGTCTAATTCCGCCGCCTGAAACTCCAGTTGGCCCGACACATTTCGCAACTGTGCGGCATTGTCGGTGGCCTGATGAAGCACGTGCGCCATTTTCTTTTCTCCGGCGACCACATTCTCCATTGCCTGTTCACTGCTGGCTAAGGCACTTTCCGCTTGGTAAATCGCACGATCGCGCTGGCGGGCCGTAAACGCCTGAGCCACCGCAATGACAACCAGAGGTAACATCACACCAGACCAAGTTTCCACCGCCTGGGCCGATGGGCTCAAGAGCAGTTGAGGAAACTCATACCCTTGTTGCCGCGCCGCCGTCATGGCTGCGGCGATCACAGTCACACCAAGGCTCCAGACAATCGCCACCGTACGCGTGCCGGAAAGGAAAAATGCCACGATGAGCAGCGGCACCCAATAGGTCTGAGTCGAATCCACGATGCCGCCACTTTGATAAATGATATTGAGGGCATGTAGTGTCATGCCAACAAACCCGATGTTCAGCGCCAAGCCCGCCCGTCGCGTGACACGCAGTAACATCGCGGAGGCGAGTTCGAGCAGGATGAGTAGAATGGACGTGATGATCAGCGCTTCGTGTTGGTGGCGTGACCATTTCAACAGGCTGTATACGCCCACAAGAAAAGCAATAAAGGTAAACAGGCTGATGATGTCAGCCTGACGTGCTGTCTGGTTATCCCATTGAGGGTCTGCTGGCTGGCAGAAAGCACGCCACCAGGATAGCGGGTTGATTGTCATAGTGATACAAAGCTCTGATTAGACCTCCTACCACTTTAGTTATTTAACAAAATGATAACAAAAAAGGCGTCGATAACTGCTTGTCAGCTCTCACTTTCCCGGTTAGCGATACCGGCCACGGCGAGCGCTGGTTGCTTTGCCCGCCATCGCCACCAGCGTTTTATTGGTGTTAGCATGACAAATCGCCACGCCCAGTGCATCCGCCGCATCCGCCTGAGGTTTTGCAGTCAGTTTCAACATATGCTGAACCATGTGCTGAACCTGCTTTTTATCTGCACCACCCGTCCCCACAACCGCCTGCTTAATCAGTCTCGCTGCGTATTCGAAAACTGGCAGGTCTGCATTCACCGCCGCCACAATCGCGCTGCCTCTGGCTTGCCCCAGCTTTAACGCCGAATCGGCATTTTTTGCCATAAAAACCTGTTCGATGGCAAAGACATCCGGCTGAAACTGCGTAATGATCTCGGTTACCCCTGCGTAGATCTGACGCAGACGCCCCGGCAGCTCTTTCTCCGACATGCGGATACAACCGCTACCGAGATACTGAAGATGGCGACCGTTCTGACGGATCACGCCATATCCGGTAATTCGGGAGCCCGGGTCGATACCCAAGATGATGGACATACTCACTTCCTCTGCCCACTCTCGGGCGCACTGCGTATTATTGGCAGCCTGTTCAGCGCGAACAGGTCATACCGATAAGCATACCAAATTGTGCGTGCAAACAGATCATTTGCAGGTTCAAACGCTTACTTCACCAGCAGCATGATTAATTTCCTCTCAACTGACGCAGACTGAAACTAAAACAGGTACGCAATGCGTACCTGTTAGTGCTGCATATTCTGATGGCTCAGAGCGCGGCGGCTACCTCATCGGAAATATCGCCGTTGTGATAGACTTCCTGCACGTCATCCAAGTCTTCCAGTGCATCAATCAAACGCAGTAGCTTAGGCGCGGTGTCAGCATCCAGGTCCGCTTTGGTTGACGGAACCAGTGACACTTCCGCGTTCGCCGCCAGAAAGCCCGCCGCATCCAGCGCATCTTTGACCACACCAAACTCTGCGGGTGTGGTGTACACATCAATCGCACCGTCATCAGCAGTTTCGATGTCTTCCGCACCGCTTTCCAACGCCACTTCCATCACCGCGTCTTCATCCAATCCCGGCTCGTAAGAAATCACGCCTTTCTTATCAAACAGGTAATTTACACTGCCATCGGTACCCAGGTTTCCGCCTGCTTTGGAAAACGCGTGACGTACGCCAGAAACCGTTCGGTTGCGATTGTCCGTCATACATTCCACCATGACCGCCGTCCCCCCCGGGCCGTAGCCTTCGTAGATCACGGTTTCCATGTTGTCGTCCCCTTCCCCGCCGGCACCGCGAGACACAGCTCGGTTAATGGTATCCCGGGTCATATTATTGGACAGTGCTTTATCGATCGCCGCACGCAGACGCGGGTTATTTTCCACGTCACCACCACCTTCTTTCGCTGCCACCACAATTTCACGAATCAGTTTGGTGAAGATCTTCCCGCGTTTAGCGTCTTGAGCCGCTTTTCGGTGGCGAATGTTCGCCCATTTACTATGACCAGCCATTGGATTCCTCATTTCTCTTGGGTCAGCATACCCAGATCGTATGCTGAACAAAGTACAACAAAAAAGGCCGTAAGAGCCAAATTCTTACGGCCTGAGAAAACTATATCATAAAGCGCAGCGCTACTTGTGACGCTCTTTGAGTTTGTTGATCACATCATTGAGCGACAGCCCCTGATCCTGCAGCAGCACCAGCAAGTGATAGATCAGATCCGCGGATTCACACACTAGCTCCGCCTTATCACCCGACGTCGCCGCAAGCGCGACTTCAACGCCCTCTTCGCCCACTTTTTGCGAAATACGCTTGGTACCACGGGCGTAAAGACTGGCGGTATAAGAAGAATCCGGGTCGGCACTCTTGCGGGCAGCCAGTAACTGCTCAAGTTGATGAAGCCACACCATTTGTGACTCCTCTTGTACATCGCCATCCCAGCATGTTGTTGTACCGGTGTGACAAGTGGGACCAATGGGATTCACTTTGACCAACAAGGTATCGTTGTCACAATCTAGCGCAATGTTTTGCAGACGAAGAACGTTGCCGGACGTTTCGCCTTTGGTCCACAATCGCCCCTTGGTCCGTGAGAAAAACGTTACTTGACCGGTATCACCAGTTTTGTTTAACGCCTCTTGGTTCATGTAGCCCATCATCAGCACTTGGCTGGACTGAAAGTCTTGTACTATTGCTGGAATCAAACCGTCGATTTTTTCCCAGTCAATACGCTCAGACAGTGCGCTTATTTCTGCGGCTTCAAAACTCATAGTCGCACCTCGATTCCTTGTTGTTTCAAGTACTGTTTCAGCTCACCAATATTGATGACCTGTTTATGGAAGACCGAAGCGGCCAGTGCCCCGTCCACATTGGCTTTTTGGTAAGCCTCAGCAAAGTGCTCCATGGCGCCAGCCCCCCCCGATGCGATCAAAGGTACATGACACACCTCACGCACCATATTTAGCTGCGCGATGTCATAGCCATTGCGCACGCCATCCTGGTTCATCATGTTCAGCACAATTTCGCCTGCGCCGCGGTGTTGCACTTCCTGCACCCAATCGCGCGTTTCCCATTGTGTAGCCTTAGTGCGCGCTTCGTCACCGGTGAACTGGTAGACCTGATATTTGCCCGTGTCTTTGTCGTAATAGGAATCAATGCCCACCACAATACACTGCACGCCAAACTTATCCGCCAGTTCAGTAATTAGCTGCGGGTTTGCCAGTGCTGGCGAGTTGATGGAGACTTTGTCGGCACCAAACTCCAGAATACGCGCCGCATCCTGAGCGGATTTGATGCCGCCCGCGACGCAAAACGGAATATCAATCACCTCAGCAACCCGGGAAACCCAGCTCTTATCGACCACGCGACCATCACTCGATGCGGTAATGTCGTAAAACACCAGTTCGTCTGCGCCTTCTTCAGCATAGCGCTGGGCCAACGGGACGATGTCACCGATGATTTCGTGATTGCGGAACTGAACGCCTTTCACCACCTGACCATCGCGAACGTCCAGACACGGAATTATGCGTTTTGCCAACATGCAAATGCCTCCTCTGCGGTGAATTTGCCATCCAACAGCGCCCGGCCAACAATGACACCTGCCACACCACTGCCTTTAAGCGCTTCAATATCCGCCAGCGAACCGATGCCGCCCGACGACTGGAATTGCACCTGAGGATATTGTTGACACAGATCCACGTACAGTTCGACATTGGATCCTGCCAGCGTACCGTCGCGGGAAATGTCAGTACACAACACGTGTTTCAGCCCGACAGTCAGATAATCGTCCAGCAGGGCTTCGATCGTCACGCCGCTGTCTTCCTGCCAGCCCGAGATCGCGACCTTTCGCGTGCCGTCCTGGTCGATATTGATGTCCAACGCCAGCACAATTTTCTCTGCGCCGTATTTTTCCATCCATCCTTTCACTAGAGCGGGTTGTTTCACCGCCGTTGAGCCGACGACCACACGCTGTGCGCCAGCTTCCAGAAGATCAATTACATCCTGTTCGGTGCGGACACCACCACCAATCTGAATATTGGCTGGAGTACTGGCCAGCAGCTTGGCGATCAGATCAAGCTGACGCGCTGAGATATCTTTAGCCCCAGTCAGATCCACCAGGTGCAGCCAATTGGCGCCAGCCTGATGATACAGCGCGAACTGCTGCGCCGGATCCACTTTATACTCGGTCACCTGGCCGTAATCGCCCTGATAAAGGCGAACCACCTGACCTTCAATTAAATCGAGTGCTGGAATAATCACGTACGCATTCCCTTTTTATAATTCCAAGAAGTTTTGAATCAGTTGTGAACCGGCTTTCGACGAGCGCTCCGGGTGGAATTGCACCCCATAGTAATTGCCACTTTGTACGGCCGCAGAAAACGGATTGCCGTAATCACATTGAGCGATGGTGTAGTCGCCCACCGGCATCGCAAAACTGTGTACAAAATAGAAATACTCACCAGATTCGATGCCAGTGAATAGCGGATGCCCTGGCTGCGCTGTCACGGTATTCCACCCCATGTGAGGCAGTGGTAAGTCGCCGGTTTGCATGCGTTTAACCTCACCGTCACACAAACCGAGACATTCAACCAGTTCGTCGGCTTTCTGGCCTTTCTCCTGAGACACCTTGCCCAGTAACTGCATGCCCAAACAAATGCCCAGTAGCGGTTTTTCTACCTGTTTCACCAGGGTGATCAGGTCACGCTCTTCGAGGTTTTTCATTGCTTCGCTGGCGGTACCGACACCGGGTAAAAACAGTTTGTCGGCATTCAGCACGACATCCGGGTCTTTCGACACCGTCACCTCATAACCGAGACGCTCAATTGCAAACCGAACCGATGAAACATTAGCGCAACCAGTATCAATGATGACGATCTTTGCAGCGGTCATTACAGCACTCCTTTACTGCTCGGCAGTTCGTTGCCTTCCACTTTAACCGCCTGGCGTAACGTACGTCCAAAGGCTTTAAACAGGCTTTCAATGATATGGTGATCGTTTTCACCCGCAGAGGATAAATGCAGTGTGCACGCCAGCGTGTCGGTTAACGAACGAAAGAAGTGGTACACCATTTCAGTCGATAGGTCCCCAACTTGTTCGCGGCTGAATTTGGCGTCAAATTTCAGGTAAGGCCGACCAGACAGATCCAACGCACACTGCGCCAGACACTCATCCATCGGCAGACTGAAACCAAAACGGCCGATGCCTCGTTTGTCACCCAGGGCCTCCTTCAGCGCCTGGCCCAAGGCCAACGCCGTGTCTTCGACCGTGTGGTGATCATCAATGTGTAAATCCCCCACCACCTGGCATTTCATCTGAAACCCACCGTGCGTGGCAATTTGGTCCAGCATGTGGTCAAAAAAGCCCAACCCGGTGGAAATCTGGTTGCCGCCCTGCTCATCAAGATTAACCGCGACCTTAATGTCGGTTTCCTTGGTGGTACGTACCACCTCGGCCATACGGGCCTTAACCGTTAATTCTTTTAGGATCTGTGACCAGTTCATGGTTTGAGGGTGGTATTGAATGCCACGAATAGCCATATTTTCAGCCAGTTGCAGGTCAGTGTGACGATCGCCAATCACAACGGACTGCTGAAAGTCGACTTTGCCCCCCTGCAAGTAGTCTTTGACCATGCCCAGCTTAGGTTTGCGGCATGAACAGTTGTCTTCTTCAAAGTGCGGACAAATCAGCACATCGTCAAATTTCACTCCCTGAGAGGTAAAAATATCCATCATCATATTGTGCGGCGCATCGAAATCAGCCTGCGGGTAACTGTCGGTCCCAAGACCGTCTTGGTTGGTAACCATTACCAGACGGTAGCCAGCATCCTGTAACGCCAGCAGACTCGGGATCACGTTCGGTTCCAACTTCAGCTTATCGAGGCGGTCAACCTGAAAGTCCACTGGCGGCTCTTCTATCAATGTCCCGTCACGGTCGATAAATAAAATCTTCTGTTGTGTGCTCACTCAAACTTCCTTTTTATTCCTGGGCTCCTGCCAACCAGGAGCAATTCAATTCTGTACCGTGTTTTATTTGATTATCTTGGCTACGGTTACATTGCGGATAGGGATAGGTAGTAATTTCGGATAAATGCGACGGTTTTTTCACACTCTTCACGATTCCCAACACTGATGCGCACGCAGTTCTCTATCGGCGAATTACGTAAGATAATGCCGCTGTCCCATGCGGCTTTGAACAAAGCGTCACCATCCGGGAATTTCACCAGCAGATAGTTTCCCCAACCTTCAAATACTTCGACCCCGGCGACCATGGACAATCCGACTTGCAAATACGCTCGGTTGGCATTCAAATCCAGCACCTGAAACTTAGTGCGAGCCAATCCCGACTCAGAGAGCGCCTGTAACGCAATGTCCGCCACCGGCACAGGCACTGGGTAAGGCGCGATCACCTTCAGCAACACATTGATTAACGATTCATTGGCCAGTGTAAACCCACAACGCAGCCCCGCCAGCGCAAACGCTTTGGACAAAGTGCGCAAAATCGCCAGATTCGGATATTGTTGCAACAAATCCACTGTTGACGCTTCAGGGCAGAAATCAATGTAGGCTTCATCCATCACGACAATCGCTTTGCCTTGCGTCATCTCAAGCAAGCGAAGAATGTCATCCCGTTTGACCAGATTACCGGTTGGGTTGTTCGGGCTGCAAACGAACACCAACTTAACATTATCTAAATTGGCTTCGATGTTCTGCAGGTCAAGTTGCCACTCTGGTGTCAACGGCACGGTTATTCGTTCCACCCCCATGGTTTCCGCACTGATGGCGTACATCCCATAGGTTGGCGGACAAAACAGAATTGCATCCTCCCCCGGCTCACAAAAAGCACGGATCAGCAACTCAATCCCCTCGTCCGCGCCGCGTGATGTTAGCACTTGCTCCGGGCGAACCCCCGCGTACGCGGCGTACGCTTCGATCAATGCTTTCGGCTGGCATTCGCTGTAACGGTTTAAGCGAGCGAAATCTGTTTTATATTCATTGTCGAACGGTGATTCGTTAGCGTTAAGCCACACATCCCCGCTACCACCAATACGTCGAGCCGACAGATAAGGCGTCAGTTGTTGCACTTGTTTTCGGGCCAGCCTTTCCATTACGCCTGCTCCTTCTGTAATTTTTCTACTCGGATGGTGACTGCACGTTTGTGCGCGTCTAACCCTTCAGCTTCTGCCATCGCCACTACGGTCGGCGCTAAATTCTGCAACCCTTGCGCTGAGAGTTCCTGAACGGTCATGCGTTTGGAAAAATCGGCCAGTCCTAAGCTGGAATATGTCCGGGTGTAACCGTAGGTCGGCAGCACGTGATTCGTTCCCGACGCGTAATCTCCCGCCGACTCTGGTGACCAGTCACCCAGGAAAATCGAGCCTGCGTTGTCCAGCAACGGCAGCAACTCACGCGGATTTTTGGTTTGTACAATCAAATGCTCTGGTCCGTAGTAGTTCGAAATCGACACCGCTTGTGTCAGCGATTCCGCAATTATGATCAGGCTGGATGCCAATGCCTTCTGCGCGATCGAGGCGCGAGATAGCGCTTGTAGCTGACGTTTAACCGCGTCCGTTACCTGGTCAGCCAGTACCGGCGATGGTGTCACCAACACCACCTGAGAATCCGGGCCGTGCTCTGCTTGACTCAGCAAATCTGCGGCAATGAAATCAGGATCGGCCGTTTCATCCGCGAGCACCAAAACTTCTGATGGCCCCGCGGGCATATCAATGGCCGCGCCACGAAAATCATTGCTGACCTGGCGCTTCGCTTCCGTGACATAAGCGTTGCCCGGGCCGAAAATTTTATCGACTTTGCTGACCGTTTCAGTGCCGTAGGCCATGGCCGCTATCGCCTGACCCCCCCCAACGTTGTACACTTCATCGATACCACACAAACGGGCAACGTACAGAATTTCATCGGCGATCGGCGGTGGAGAACACAGCACCACTTTACGGCAACCGGCAATTTTGGCCGGAACGCCCAGCATCAACACCGTCGATGGCAGTGGCGCACTGCCTCCCGGAATGTATAAGCCCACTTTCTGAATCGGGCGCGTAACCTGTTCGCACACCACGCCGGGTTGGGTTTCTACTTTGATCGGTTGTGGCTTTTGCGCTTTGTGGAACTTAGCGATATTGGCATACGCCTGATCCAGGGCCTGCTTCATGGTGTCGGATAGACGCTCTGCAGCGGCGGCAATCTCCTCAGTCGGAACCCGGATCGACGCCGGAGTGACGTTGTCGAATTTTGCTGTCAGCTCCAACAAAGCTGCGTCGCCGCCTTTACGGACTTGTGCAATCACGTCCGCCACGGCGGCCGTGATGTTGGCCCCCTCTGCGATCGCAGGGCGTTCCAGAATTGAGTCTTGTTGCGACTCACTTAACGATGGCCAGACTACCGTTCTCATGATTCATTACTCCATCATTTTTTCAATTGGCAGAACCAGAATAGAGCTGGCTCCCAGTTCTTTGAGCTGTTCCATGGTTTCCCAGAACAGGTTTTCAGAACTCACCAAATGAACGGCAACTTTTTGTTTTTCCGCAGACAGCGGCAGTACGGTTGGATCCTCGGCACCCGGCAACAAGGATTTGATCTGCTCCAGTTTATCGACCGGGGCATGCAGCATGATGTATTTAGACTCTTTGGCCTGAATCACGCCTTGCATACGCGTCAACAGCTTTTCAATCAGTGCCTTTTTATCCGCATCAAATTCGCCCATACGCTGGATCAAAGTCGCTTTCGACTCGAAGATCACTTCCGCTTCTTTAAGGCCATTTGCTTCGAGCGTAGCTCCGGTCGACACCAAGTCGGCAATCGCATCCGCCAGACCAGCACGTGGTGCAACCTCGACGGACCCCGTTAGCATACACGCTGAGTAAGGCACCCCCTGCTTGTCCATGTAGGCTTTAAGTAATTGAGGGTAAGTTGTCGCAATGCGCTTTCCGGCCAGGTCCTGCGGGCCGGTGTACTGCTCGTCTTTATCAATGGCGACGGACAGGCGACACCCACCAAAATCCAGACGACGCAAGGTCACAAATTCACACGGCTCACCCAAGGCTTTGCGATCCAGGCGAACTTCTTCCAGTTCGTTTTCACCGATGAAGCCCAAATCGACCACCCCATCCATGATCAGGCCTGGAATGTCATCATCACGAACCAGCAGCAAATCGATCGGCATATTCAAAGAGTGAACAACCAGACGCTCTCCCATGATGTTGAACTTGACGCCACATTTTTTCAACAGAGCCTGACTCTCTTTGCTCAGGCGGCCCTTTTTCTGGATGGCAATTCTTAGGCGTTGTGTCTGCATTACGTATTCCCTGTGTAAGATATTGATAATTAAAATTAAAAAACCAGTTAAACGAAAAAACCCTCGGAAGATTCTGGTCTCCCGAGGGTTTTAAATCTGAATTCTTTGATTTTAAACACCGGGAGTTTCCTGCCTCCCGGGTATGCGCGCATCTCCCGAAAGACTAAGCAGGATGATGGTGATGATGAATGTTCATTACAAAATTGCGCATACTTATTTACGTTCTGTTGTGTTCGTTTTGATGATTACAACACTAACTAAGGTCATTTTATTTTTCAACAAGTAATTTATGTTTTTTTTTGCCCTTGTCCAAAGACAAGCGTAACCTATTGAAAATTATTGATTATACAATTCAATAATCAACACGTTAGACACGCTAATCCTATTATTTGGTGTGAACTTTCTTGCCATGTACGACAAAACTGACCTAAGCTATTCGTTGTATAAAGCAAGTTTAGATTTACCAACTCTTCTCATTATTGATACGACTTTCGTACCTCAAATACGAACGGTCTGACTACTATTACTGTGTGAGTTCTAACCAATAGTGTCGAACCGTGAGTAGATGTCATTCTGATAAAGTTCATTACCTATCCGAAGCTGACCTGTATCCTTTAATTGGTGATAGTCCAAGCGTTAAAGGGTTACATTGTGCGATTCAAAAATACGCGAAATGTGACGCTGAAGTGCTTATCCAGGGGGAAACAGGTGTAGGCAAAGGTTTGTGTGCCCGACTCATCCATCAAGCGTCGCCAAGAAGATTGGCCCCCTTTGTGGAGGTCAACTGCGGCGCCATCCCCAGTGGACTGATCGCTTCAGAACTGTTCGGGCACGAGAAAGGCGCCTTTACTGGTGCGGTTTCAGACCACACTGGTTTCATTCAACAAGCCAATCACGGCACGCTGTTTCTGGACGAAATTGGCGACATGCCAGCTGATTTACAGATCCACCTGCTCCACTTTCTGGAAAGTAAGCAGATCCACAAAGTCGGAGCCGAACGGGTAATTTCTGTCGACTGCCGGGTAATCGCCGCCAGCCACGTGGACTTGAAGCAAGAAGTAGTTCAAGGTAATTTTCGTGAAGATTTATACTATCGATTGAATATTCTTCCGCTCGAAATTCCGCCATTGAGAAAACGCGGCGCTGACGTTTTAGTCTTGGCCCGTTTCTTCCTGAATAAAATTGCGCCCTCACGTCAGGTTTCCCTTACCGAAGATGCCAGGGAACAGTTAATTAAACACGCCTGGCCGGGAAATGTACGCGAACTGAGAAATGTCATTCAGCGTGCCTTGATCATGAGCGACGATGACAACCTGGAAGCCGCTGACTTCGGTCTGGAAGTCATTGATCGTCAGATGTTGCCTGCCAGCGATCAAATTGATCTCGATTATCTGTTGCAAGCCATTTCCGACAACAAGCACAACATGAGTGCCGCCGCTCGCCAGCTAGGTATCTCTCGAACCACCTTGTATCGCCTGATCAAAAAGCACAATTTGCAGCTGTAATACGCACCACACACCTTTGTTGAAAATCTGGTTATTGCCACAGCTTTGGCTACAAACAAAAAACTCCGCCTGAGGCGGAGTTTTCATTTTGACCGTGTCACCGTTACGCCGCTTCACAGCGTGATATCTTCGACTTGGCTAGCATCGACATCACGACACAAACCAGCACAAAAGACACACTTGATGCCGCCAGAGACAGCGCAACTGACGCCGTCATCCCAAGTACCACAAAGCCGATCGACGAAACCAGAGCCACCGCCAGAGCATAAGGCAGCTGCGTTGACACGTGATCAATGTGGTTACAACGCGCACCAGTCGACGATAAGATAGTGGTGTCGGAAATCGGAGAACAGTGATCGCCAAAGACCGACCCCGCCAGCACTGCACTCAGCATCGGCAGCATTAACGCTAAATCGGTCGCGCCAGCCATGTCCCCTGCAATGGGCAGCATAATCCCAAACGTGCCCCATGATGTACCGGTAGAGAATGCCATCAGGCCAGACAACAAGAACAGAATGACCGGCAGCCAATGCGGGTTGATGTTCCCCTGCACCAGCGACGATAAATAAGCGCCGGTTTTCATGTCGCCGATCACAGAGCCAATTGTCCAGGCGAAAATAAGGATGAGGATCGCACCAAACATCGATTTGGCGCCGATCCACAACGTTTTAGCGATATCTGACACCGGCAGCTTCTGCTTGACGACGGTGTACAGCGCCATCACCAAACCAACCAAACCACCGTAAATCAGTGATTTGCCTACATCGGTATTTTCGAAAGCCCCCAGGATGTTGAACGTTTGACCGTCGGCAGCCAGCGCTTGGCCTCCGGTGTAGATCATTGCCGAAATCGTCGCCACAATCAGCAACACAATCGGCAGGATCAGATCAGAAACTTTGCCATGTTCACTTTCAGTGATGTCCAGCTCTTCATTCAGCTCATGGGCTTCCTGAGCATCGTTTTCTTTATCTGAGTCGAAACCGCGTCCCTGAGACGCCTGAATTTCATGTCGGCGCATCTGACCAACATCAAGCTGGAACCACACCACGGCGAAGACCATCAGCAGTGCAAAAATCGCGTAGAAATTCATCGGAACCAGACGCAGATATGCCCCCAGAGCGGAATACTCAGTGATGCCATGTGATACAAGAATACCACCGATGATGGTCATAATGTACGCGCCCCAGCTTGACGCTGGCATCACCACGCACATTGGTGCCGCAGTGGAATCCAGAATGTACGCCAACTTGGCCCGAGAAACGTAAAAACGGTCAGTAACAGGGCGGGAGATCGACCCCACAGCCAGGCTGTTAAAATAGTCATCGACAAAAATAAACACACCCAGGAAAGCCGCCAGCAGCTTTGAGCCGCGCTTGCTTTTCACCCGGACCTGAGCCCATTCAGCAAATGCGCGTGTGCCACCTGACAGCGTCAGCAATGCGGTCATCATGCCTAACAGGATAAGGAAACCAACGATACTCATGTTCCAGGTATTAATGCCGCCGTCTTCTATAAAGACACTGGACACTGTAGTACCCACGTACCCCATCGCGCCGCCAACCGAGTAATCAGCGAGCAAAATAGCGCCGAGTAAAATACCGACGCCCAGAGAAACCAGTACACGTCGCGTAATGATCGCGAGACTCAATGCCACTATCGGAGGCAAAAGAGATAAAGGAGATGATGCGAAATCAATTAAATTCATGATCTTCAAAAACCAGATAATATTGGTTAGAGATCTACTGCAGACAAACCAGCCGAATCAGACCAGCTCATGTTGAACTTAGCGACAGGGAAGTGAACACTCCACCCAACCCCTACAGTAGCGCTCCATAGTTAAAATTATAGACTATGGCAGTGTTGACCCTCTTCGAGTTCAACCCCAGCAACAGGTTTTGATCGACGCTGTCACTTCGGCGAACAGACCTTTCATCATCGTTCATCGGCATCACCCCAACGACAACTACTCATTCAATTCGCGCCTCTACCGCACATGCCGGATATCGAACTGCATGATATCTATATCTGCAGTATTTCTAACCAGCCTGTGCATTAGGTGGACGCTATTGTACTTATCATTAATGGCATTGCAACCTAAGATGACCACGAGATCATTAAGGAATTAACAAAAACATTCATCACAAATAAATGCAATTAAGGGCATAGCATTTAAATTATTACGCAATAATTATCACATTTGAGACAACAAAACTAAATTTTAAGTCTTATCTATGTAAGCACATTCTGATATCTATTCACCGCATAGTATCGGACAATTAGAACGATAGCTTAAATAAAAGTACTTCGTTAGTAGTAGACTGCTAAAGAACGGTCTATATTTGTGCAAGGTGTATAAAG